>JAUZQS010000005.1 GCA_030950875.1 Mariprofundaceae bacterium
GATTACTTTATATCTACTAGGGGAATAAATTAAAGATGAAGCGAATAGAACAATCTTTCTTTGTTGAGCCTAATTTACCGCACTGGCGGTGTGCCCAAAACACATCTGAGAACAACTCAGCTTGCCTGTCATCGTATCGCCACCTATCCATGCATGGCGAGCTTCTCAATGCTTACTACCATTCTATTGGTCATCTCTATAAACCATTTGAAAAAAGAGTAAGTAGTAATTCACTTTCCTACTCATACTATTTCAAGTGGCTATTATTATTGAAATTTTATGTTGGATGCTGCTTTAAAAAAATCACAAGCTCTATAACCAGTATGCTTGTCATTATAATATTGTTAGGTGGTGTCAGTCCATCTGTTAGTGCTGCCGAATTAACGCTGAATAAAGCCATCAAAATTGCCGTGCAAAACAACAAAGACTTACAAGCTACCCGCAATGTTGTGGATAGAGCTAATGCCCGTCTGTTGCAAGCTGGGCTACCCGAAAATCCACGTTTGGAACTAGGGGGAAGCAGCGGCTTTCTTTTCAATAATGCAAGGGAATATAACACTAGCGTAGGTTTTAGTCAGCAGTTCCCCATCTCAGGACGTATTGCTCGCCAAGAAGATGTGGCTCAAGTCGATGTGTATATGGCCTCTGCCGAGGTCGAAGTCGCTGAGCGCAAGCTGGCTAGAGATACAGCGGCAACCTTTTATCGCTTAGTGATACTAAATAAGCAAATCCAAGAGCGAGATAATTTAATCATCGTGGATAAAAATCTTGTTCGGTTGACACTTAATCGGATTAAAGCAGCCGAAGTGTCTGAGCTTGATCTCTCCACCGCACACATAGAGCTTGCCCGTTTGCAGCAGGAACGCATTCTGTTGCAAAGCCGACAAGCTAGAGAGCGGTCTATTTTGAATAAGTTGCTCGGAAAACCTGCTGCACAGCCCTTGAATCTGGATGATTCATTGGTCAGAAGACAACCTTTACCGATCTTGTCTGAACTCCAGCAACAGGCACTCAACTTGCGACCTGATCTGCGTGTTGAATCGTTAGGCATGACGCGTGCCCATGCGGCACAAGAGTTGGCTAATGCACAATCTTGGGAAGATTGGACGATTGGCATGCGTGTAGAGCAGAGCCGCCTATCTATTACTGGTGCGCCGCGACAAGAAGCTGAGCGCATTTTTGGCGTTAGCCTCTCTATCCCGTTGCCTTGGCGTAATAAAAACCAAGGTCGCATTGCCGAAGCAGTTGTCGCTGGTACACAGGCTCAGCAACGTATAGAAGCGTTGAAGTTTAGTATCAGTAATGAAGTGGCTAGCAGCTATGATGAAATCGAACGCTTAAAAAAAGCCTTACAGACGTATGAACACGACATTTTACCAGCCGCTGATCGCAATGCCAGACTTTCGCAACAGGCTTATGGCTTGGGTCAAATCCCTATTTTCTCTGTTGTCCAAGCGCAGCGCCAGCACTCTGATGCACACGTTGCCTACTTCAACACTCTTGATCAATACCTGCAAATACTAGTAATCCTACGTTACAGAACAGGTAATTCTCTCGGAAAAAAGGAGTTAAAGCCTTGAATATACACATACCCGCAACCCTACTAAAAGACATGGTATTTTCAGATTTCATCAGAAAACTAAGCTTTCTGTTGTTGTGTGTGATTTTTGCACTTCCCCAAGCTTTTGCACACGGTGGACAGCTTGAACTAGGCGGCGGTGCACGCGGCCCAGTGCATTTGACAGATCTTCAAAAACAGGCGATCGCTTTGCAATCAGCACCAGCAGATATACAAGAAATAAATAAGGAGCTAAATATCAATGGTCAGATACAACTATTACCCAACCGCCAAGCGGATGTGAGTCTGCGCATTAGTGGCCAAGTGAAGGTGCTGTATACCAATCTGGGCGATAAGGTGAGGGTTGGACAAAAGTTGGCCAAAGTGGAGTCACGCTTAAGCGGCAACCCGCCCCCTAATGTCAACATAACCGCACCCATGAGCGGTGTTATTGATGCTCGCAATGTGAATCTAGGTCAGGCGGTAGAGCCCAATATGGTACTCTTTCATATTAGCGATCGCTCGCGGCTTATCGTCGTAGCAAAGGTTTATGAAGAAGACATTGGCAAGGTTGAGGTGGGGCAAGAGGCGAATATTCGTGTATTGAGTTATCCCGAGCAGTTTTTTAACGGTAAGGTTACCTTAATTGATCCAACGCTCGATCCGTTAAGTCGTACTGTTAATGTATGGATAGAGCTGTCGAATAAAAAAGATATGCTCAAGCCGAATATGTTCGCCCATGTCAGCGTAATTATTGAGCGTGATGATGCCGCACTTGTGGTGCCCAATGGTGCCATCATTGAGGCAAATGGCGAACAATTCGTGTTTGTTGGCGAAAATAATACCTATCAGCGCGTAGAGGTAACCGTTGGTGCCCATGACGATAAATATAGTCAAATTATTGATGGTTTAGTGCCTGGCGATGAGGTCGTGTTGCAAGGTAATCGCCAAGTATACACACGCTGGTTGATGGGTGGCAGTCAGCAGAGCCAAGGGGAGAAACATTAATCATGTTTAACGCTTTAATTGCCTGGTCACTGCACAATCGGCTTATCGTACTGGCAATAACCTTGGTATTGTTTGTTATTGGCTCGTTTGCTTTGGAGCGCATGCCCTTGGATGTCTTTCCTGAATTTGCACCGCCGCAGGTCGTAGTGCAGACCGAGGCACCTGGTATGGCACCGAAGGATGTAGAGTCACTTATTACCTATCCATTGGAGAGTGCTATCAACGGCACTCCTGGTGTGAGTACTGTTCGCTCCAAGACCTCCGTTGGTTTGTCCACTATTATTGTGGTCTTTGATGCTGGTACAGATATCTATTTGGATCGACAGCTGGTTAATGAACGTATCTTGAATGTTAGTGGACGGCTGCCGCCTGGCAGTGCGCCCATTATGTTGCCAGTGACCTCAGCTGTGGGTTGGTTGGTGAAGTATGCCCTTATCAGCGACAGCTTGTCGCCCGAGGCGTTACGCACGCTGTCCGACTGGGATATCCGACCACGTATTTTATCACTGGGTGGTATTGCCTCGGTCGTCTCTATCGGAGGAAAGGTCAAGCAGTATCAAGTTCGTTTGGATCCAGAGCGTATGCAAGCCTACCAGATTAGCGTCGAGCAGGTGCGCGAGGCTCTGCGGCGTTCTAATAGCAATGTGCCAGGCGCATTTCTACAGCGACCAGGTCAGGAGCTTATCGTCAGCGGTATTGGGCGGATTAAATCGATCAATGATATCAAAAATACGTTGATTACTATGCGCAATCAGGTTCCCATTACTATCGGCAATGTCGCCGAGGTCGCTTTTGGTGGAAAGATTAAGCGTGGCGATGGTGCCTATGGCTTAAAAGATGCAGTAATTGGCACGGTATCTAAGGCCTACGGAGCCGATACTGTCACGACCACCGCGAAGGTAGAAAAGGCGCTTGCCGATATTAAAGAAAAGCTGCCCGCTGGTGTTATAATGGAGACGAAAGTCTTTCGTCAGGCCAATTTTATTGAGTCAGCTGTACACAATTTGAATATCGCACTTCTGCAAGGTGCTCTGATCGTTATCGCTGTACTGTTCATCTTTTTAGCCAACTGGCGTGCATCTTTAATTACTTTTTTATCGATGCCTGTATCCTTTATGGGCGGTATTTTGGTGATGTACGCCTTCGATATAGGTATCAACGCTATGACACTCGGAGGACTTGCTATCGCTATCGGTGAGGTGGTGGATAACGGCATTATCACCGTAGAAAATGTGGTGCGTCGATTGCGTCTGAATCGTAACACTGAGCAGCCATTGCCAGCGATGGAGGTGGTGTTTGACGCAGTGCAGGAAATTCTCAATTCAGTGGTGTATGCCACGCTTATTATTATCCTTATTTTCCTACCCATCTTCTTTTTGGAAGATTTGGCGGGGCGCATCTTCAGCCCGCTGGGTGTTGCCTACATAGCCTCAGTAATTTTATCTTTGATTGTTGCGGTTACAGCAGTGCCAGCGCTCTGCTACTTTCTTTTGGTGCGCAAAGATGAGAAATATTCGAGTTTGAAGGTGCGCTTACGCCCATTGGGGGAACAGAAAATCGCCGTCAATACTGCGGTTTATTTAAATGCTGAGGGAGATGAAAAGGAGACCCGTTTCGTCATTGCATTGAAATGCCAATTTAAACGCATACTGAACGTGGCATTGCGCCGCTTCTGGTGGGTGATTGGAATGGCCACTGCAGCACTCATTTTTGCTCTTTCCCTATTACCCTTCTTTGGCCATTCATTTTTACCTGAATTTCAGGAAGGAAATTTTATTATTGCGATGGTGACCTTGCCTGGCACCTCTCTAAGTGAGTCCATGCGCCTTGGCAAACTGGTGCGTGAAGATGTGCTCAAATACCCGCAGGCCTTGTCTATTTCACAACGCGCTGGACGCAGTGAGTTAGATGAGGATGCACAGCCACCTAATTTTAGTGAATTTGATGTGCGGCTGGATTTTGATAAAAACCCCGATATGTCCGCAGACGAATTACTGGCAAATATTCGCAAGGATCTGGCAGAAATACCTGGCGCGGTGTTCAATATCGGCCAATTTATCGCACACCGTTTTGATGAGGTGGAATCTGGCGTACGTGCTCAAGTGGCAATTAAGATATTTGGTGAACAACTTCCAAAACTCTACCATTTTGGACAACAGGTACGTGGTATTCTTGAAAATGTACCTGGTGCAGTGGATATTAATGTCGAGCAGCAGATTAATGTGCCCCAAGTCAGTATCAAGATCGACCGTGAAAAGGCAGCTCGTTACGGTATTAAGGTCGGTGATGTGGCGCAGAATATTCAATTGTTTCTGAATGGTGAAAATGTCTCTAGCATCCTAGAAGGACGGCGCACCTTCGATCTCAATGTGCGTTTGAAAAAATCACAGCGCAATAGCGTAGAGGACATCCGCAATATATTAATTGACGCACCTGCTCTTGCCAATGGTAAAGGGAAAATTCCTCTGCGTCAGGTCGCCGATGTCAATGTGCGCGATGAACCTTACGCCATCAGCCGCGAAAACGTCCAGCGACTACTGGTTGTGGGTTTCAATGTGCAAGGACGAGATCTTGGTAGTGTTATCGCCGATGCTCAGTCGGCAATCAATAAGAAAATCAAGCTGCCACCAGGTTACTACATCGAATATGGTGGACAGTTCGAGTCTCAGCGAGCCGCTAACCGTATCCTCCTTAGCTTTGGCATCCTATCTATTTTTGGAGCTTTGTTACTTCTGTATAAAGCATTTGGCAATTTTCGGGAAGCACTGTTGGTCTTGTTCAACCTCCCACTGGCAATGATTGGTGGTATCGTGGCTCTGTTCATCGCAGGTGCAGATTTGAGTGTGGCTGCACTGATTGGTTTCATTACTCTATTCGGCATAGCTACCCGCAACGGCATCATTTTGGTCAGCCACTACAATCAGTTGCGTGCAGAGGGTAAGTTGCTAAATGAGGTGGTGGTACAGGGCACTTTGGATCGTCTCGTACCAGTATTGATGACTGCGGCTACGGCAGCTTTAGGCTTGATTCCCTTGCTGTGGGGTTCCCCAGTTGGCAAAGAACTTGAGCGTCCTTTGGCACAAGTGGTTTTAGGCGGGCTAGTGACAGCGACCTTATTGAACATGATTGTAGTACCCACCGTCTATAACCGTATTGAATTATGGCGTGAACGGCGTGCGGCCAAGCTTGCCGCACATAAAATTAAAATTTCGAAGTGACTCAAACCCACAACTTAACTCTAAGGAGAGCATAACATGAAAATTAAATTGATAAACATGATGAAGTCCCAGCCCATTCTATTAGGCGCAATACTGGCTAGTAGCATATTATTTAATCCATACATAAATGCGTATGCTGGAGAAGAACATCAAGCCAAGATTGAAATTCCAGCAACCGCTGAAGCAATTTGGCAATCCATAGATGAAGAAAGCCAAGAGCTAAGCAAGGTGATTGAAGCTGGCAAGTGGGATGAAGTACACCACCATGCTTTTGCCATCCGTGATTTCGTGGCGGCATTGCCATCTCATTCCAACAGCTTACCCGCTAAAAAATTGGCGAAAGTTAAAGCCAACGGTAAGTTCGTAGCGATATTGGCAGAGCGTCTGGATATGAGCGGTGATGCCAAAGATAAGAGCAGTACGGAATCAAACTTCAAAAAATTACAGCGAGTGTTGAGAGCGATTCGAAAAAATTACTAATGACTCACGCTTTCCCCATGTGCCGCTCATGAGGTTCGTTAAAATTAATCTTGAAACGGGTATATCCTTTGTCGAAGGTAACATCGATTTTTCCTTGATGGGCATCGATGATAGATTTGACAATAGCTAGCCCTAAACCTGTACCTCCACTGCAACACTGCCGTGATGGATCGATACGGTAAAAACGGTCGAATAATTTGGGAATATGTTCGGGTGGAATTGCCTCCCCCGGATTCTCGATAGAAATGGAGATATCGTTCGTTGCGGAGTGTGTAAGGCGTACATACACCGTTTGACCAGGCTGCGTATAGCGAACTGCGTTGGAGAGTAGGTTGCTTAGCGCACGCCGCAGCATCAGCTTATTTCCCAACACTGTGGCGCTACCTTCCAGCGCGAGTGAGACACCGTGCTCTTCCACCCAAGCCTCATAATAATCAAAAAGTCCATGAATTTCGTTGGTTAAATCCACTTCTGTCATATCCGGTGCATCCAAGGCATTATCTGACTGTGCTAGAAAGAGCATATCCTCAATCATCAGTGCCATGCGCTCGTATTCCTCAATATTCGAGTAGAGTATTTCTTGATATTCACTGATAGTACGCTCTTTGGAAAGAGTCACTTGTGCTTGAGTCATTAGGTTGGTGATAGGGGTGCGGAGTTCGTGGGCGATGTCGGCAGAAAAATTTGAGAGTCGTTGAAATGCTTCCTCTATGCGTTCAAGCATCTCATTGAATGATACTGCAAGATTTCCGAGTTCTCTGGGAACAGCTTTAGGGTTCAGTCGAGTTTGTAAATGGTTAACACTAATTCGTCGTATCTGTGCGATGATTTTGTATAAAGGCGCGTGTCCCCTTCGCACTGCAATCCAACCCATTAGACTTGTGATGACAATGCCGCTAACAATCATTATCCATAATGTATCGCGAAAGCTAGCAAGAAACCGTTGATGAGAATCAATTGCGACTGCAATAATGACCGTATAGGTGTGACGGTCATTTGATATGATATCGTCCACATGCTGGATTAACACACGGTAGGCATGGTTACCATCACTCCATCTACGCAAGATGCCTCGATCAAGCCTGTCAGGGATATCAAGAGAGGAAAAATCGGGGATATTAGTGCTAGTGAAAATCTCGAGTCCGTCCTGTCTGGTAATCTGTAGCAATGCGTGATGATGCCCCACCAATATGTCATCAAATCTGCGGGCAAGAAGCGCAACATCTTTTTCGTGCCGTATAATGGAGAGTGCCTGTTGTACGGACTGGGCGATGATTTTCAACTCGCTAACATCATCTCTATCAAAGTGGTGTTCTATCGATCGTTCGGTTATCCAACCGAAACCTGAAAATACGATAGCCGTTACAATACCAAAGAGCAGGGTGAGACGCAGTGCAAGTGAATGTGGCCGCCTCATCAATTCTTCACTCTTCACTGGGTACATCAAGCATGTAGCCCATACCTCGAATCGTGTGGATGAGCTTGGGTTCAAAATCGTTGTCAATTTTCGTTCGTAGACGGCGTATTGCAACATCAATGACATTGGTATCACTATTAAAATTCATATCCCAAACTTGGGAGGCGATCAAGGAACGGGGGAGAGCTTCGCCCTTTCGATGCACCAACAGTTCCAACAACACAAACTCCTTGGCGGTAAGGTGAATGCGGTGGCCTGCACGCGTGACACGGTGGCGTATTAAATCAAGTTCGAGATCGCCAACCTTGAGCGTTGTTTCAGCTACTGGAGTTGTGCCGCGCCGCAAAAGAGTACGTACCCGCGCTAGTAATTCAGTGAAAGCGAAGGGTTTGACTAGATAGTCATCGGCTCCCAGTTCCAACCCTTTGACACGATCATCGACACTGTCACGTGCAGTAAGAATTAACACTGGCATGCATCTATCCATCTCGCGCAGTGACTTCAGTATTTGCCAACCATCGACATCTGGCAACATGATATCAAGGATGAGAAGATCGTAACTTTCGGTCATGGTCAGATGGTGACCATCTAGACCATTACATGCGAGATCCACCACAAAGCCAGCCTCTGTGAGTCCTTGACGGAGGTACTCCCCGATTTTTCTTTCATCTTCGACAATCAAAATTTTCATTATAAATTCCTGTAATTTATATAAAATAAAAGCCAAGGTGAGCTTTTCTCCACTTCAATTCAGAGAAAAACAGAATGCTGATACTGAGTCAATTGTTGCTATATAATGTATACTCTAACCTTTGTAGAGAGAAAAGTAATAAGTATCAGCATCCCACAACGCTATTGAGCTTTCAAGACCAGTGGGGCAAGCGAATAAAACTGATTCGAACCTCATCTGCCTCTGACAATGGGGCAAATAGAATAACTGGGACAATTTATTTCTCCCTGTACTCAAAGTATTTTTTTTCTGTTTGAGGAAAATATAGGGCATTTTCGACGCTGACGAGGAGGGGGAAATTAGATATTGATTGAGAGAACTACGGGATAATAGCCTTTAACAGGATATTCAACAGAAATATTTTCATCACTTTGATGGGTATAAGCCTGATATTCACCCAATAACATACGGCTTCTCAATATCACTCCGATATATAGATTTTCCAACCATGTGATTTTCCCCAAACTGGAACTTTGTTTTCATTTAGCTCCTGTGAAATCCTATTCATTCCAACTCCTTCAATAGCCTTACGGAACATCTCTCGAATCATTGCACACCTTTCTTCAATAGGTTCAAACGCATCCTTGGCTTTATTATATCTAAGCCAATTAGGGAACGACCAGAAACCTTTTTGTTATGACCTTTGGCAACACGAGCTTCAAGGCTTGCTCGCACACGTTTGGACTTCATAGCACTTTCTTCATGGGCACGCGCCATCGAAGCAAGTGAAATAACTAGGTTGCCAATATTATTGATACTAGCGGCTGTATATTCCTGACGACCTGCCAATGTTACAATCTTGATGCCAGCAGATAGAATGTTAATAAATAGGTTTAGAGATTTGGTAAGCTCCTCTCGGGATAACCTATCCAATGATTCAAAAATCAATACAGAACCATCATCAATATGACCTTGCTCAATCAAATCAATAAACTTTTTAAGTGAGCCTTCTGTGCGGTTGACTCCGCTATATGCACAAGAACGTACGACTCACCCCGCATGATCGCAAAGAAGTGTTGCGACTGTGGCAAACAGGGGCTTGAAAGAAGGTTAAATTATCAGAACGCTTCCGTGTTTCTCGACCTACAATTGATAAGGTTTTGAACAGGGCTAGGAAGCAGGAGTTCTCGCCCCGTAACAGTAGTAATCACCGTTTCAATAGCATTAAGTTTGGCGTGAAGCGATTGGCTAAGGTTGAAAGGGCTTTGGAGCGTAAGCGTAAAACAGAGACAAGGCGCTACAATAAGTCTTACCCAAGTGAAATGATTCACTTTGACACCAAACGTTTGCCGCTTCTCAAAGGTGAAGATAACACCATGCCGCGCGAGTATCTATTTGTTGCTATTGATGACTATTCTCGCGAATTATATGCAGCCATTTTGCCTGATAAATAACAATACAGTGCGGCAACATTTCTCCAACAGGTGCTTGATGAATGTCCGTACACAGTTGAGTGCGCCTACTCGGATAATGGCACGGAATATAAAGACACAGATACCCATGCTTTTGTGACTCTATGCCGTACTGCTTCAATTGGGCAGAAGTTTACCCGTGTCAAAAGACCTCAGATCAATGGCAAGGCTGAGCGGGTGATACGGACATTGATGGAGATGTGGCATACCCAAATCAGTTCAAAGACAGAAACAGCGTAAAGCTAGTTTATTGCGCTTTCTTAACTGCTACAATACCGTTAAGCCTCATAAAGGCATTCATGGAATGACTCCTTATGAAAAACTGTATCAATATTTTTATGCCAAATAATGTAAACAACGCTGGGGATTCTTACAGTCATTGTACTATAACCTAGATCCTGCAAGTGTTTGCACATACATAGCGCAACCTCTTGATTCACTTGGACTATTGAAAAAACACTCATCATCAATAAGGTGACTACGTATTTTTTCAATACGCCATGTAAACCAATATCTTACACTCTGCACGTACAAACACTTGCAGGATCTAGGTATAATTCTACATCCCTCAAGAAATAGCTGCTTCTAATGATAATGTAATGCTGCTTGGTGAGTGGCTGGGGATTTAAATTTCTGACAGCGCAAGGGATATATTTGCTGAAGAAATAGCATTAAAAGTGATATTCTCTTTGTGCACAAGGTGTGCACAGGCATTATTAAAATTTTTTAGAGGCATCTGCGATAGAAGCTAAAAGCCTTATCGGAGGTGCTTATGCTCAAACCATCAACAAAATCATTTGGCATTCGGATACCCCTAGAGTTATCCAACTGGATTGATTCGCTTGCCAAAAAGAAACGTATGAATCGGAATCAATGCGTCACTAAGCTGATTTACTATGCTAAGAAAAAATACACGGCTACTAAACCAAAACAATCGCGGACAGTCAATGTTGCATGGGCAGGTTATTTTTTAGGGTCTGTAGTGGTTGGTTTATCGTTTGAAGGCGCAGCGATGCTGTCTAGCGTCAATAACATTAGAACGTAGGTGGATTCCCGTTTTCACGGGAATGACGGAACGTAGTTCAACTCATGAATTACTATATACTTCAGACGTGAGAGGGGCTGGCTTTGTTTTGCGGATTTTTGGTTTGGGTTTAAGTTGACTTCATCAG
>JAUZQS010000050.1 GCA_030950875.1 Mariprofundaceae bacterium
ACATCAGGCGGAGTTTGGGGCTTACAGAACGGTTATTCACTTATGATTGGTGGTGAAAAGTCTGCCATTGATCTCATTGCACCGGCTTTAACAACATTGGCATCGGATAATGGTAATGGTTGGGGCCATATGGGGCCAATATGGTCAGGGCATTTCGTGAAAATGGTTCATAACGGTATGGAATACGGCATGATGCAAGCCTTTGCCGAAGGTTTTGAATTGATGAAAGCCAAGGACGAGTTTGATTTGGATATGCATCAAATTTCACGCGTTTGGCAGCATGGCTCCGTGGTATCTTCATGGTTGCTCGATTTAACAGGTGATGCATTGGAGCAAGATGGTGATTTATCGTCCTTGTCGGATTGGATGGATGATTCAGGTGAAGGTCGTTGGACAGCCACTGAAGCTATTGACTTGGGGATTCCAACCCCAGTAATGACGTTGGCATTACAAATGCGTTTCCGCAGCCGTCAAAAAGATGCCTTTGCAGGCAAGATTGTCAATGCGCAACGTGCTGGATTTGGTGGGCACGCGATTAAGCCTGTAAATCAAGCCGCGAACAAGGAAGCTTAACCATGGCCCATGATAAATTTGCATCGCTGATCGGAAGTGAACGCCCAAAAGCCACCAATATTGTCATTTTCGGTGCATCGGGGGATTTAACCAAACGTAAACTTTTACCTGCATTGGCACATATGCATCGTTGGAATTTACTTGGGCCACATTCGCGTATTATTGGTTCGGTGCGAGAGGATTGGACGAAATCACATTGGGAAAATTATGTGCATGATCAGCTGCTTCAGTATTTCCCAGAAGCGGTGATGAATCCACCATCATGGCGGAGAATTGCTGAAAAACTTGATTTGGTGGTAGGGGATTTATCTGATCCAGCTATGTACCAGCAGCTTGCTAAAACGTTGCATGCGCATGATGGTAAAACCAATGCTTTGTATTACTTGGCGATTCCGCCATCGTGGTATGAAATTGTTTGTAAGAATTTAAAGGATGCTGGTCTGGCGGATGAAAAAGATGGTTTTCGCCGCATTGTCGTTGAAAAACCCTTCGGTATGGACTTGGCCAGCGCTAAAGATTTAAATTGCAAACTACAGTCTTATTTTGAGGAATCGCAAATTTATCGTATTGATCATTATTTAGGCAAAGAGGCTGTGCAAAACCTCATGGTTTTTCGTTTTGCCAATTCGGTGCTGGAGCCTTTGTGGAATCGAAACTATATTGATCATGTGCAGATTTCTGTGTCGGAATCATTGGGTATTGGTTATCGGGCTGGTTATTATGAAAATTCAGGTGCCTTTCGTGATATGATTCAAAGTCATTTGATGCAGGTGATGGCTTTGGTAGCGATGGAACCGCCTGTTTCGTTGGATGCTGATGACGTGCGCGATGAAAAGATGAAAGTATTGCACTCAATGCATGAAATTAGGCCAGAAGATGTTAAAGATATTGCTGTGCGTGCACAATATGCCGAAGGTAAAGTTGATGGTGAAACCTTATTAGCTTATCGAGATGAGGAAAATGTGGCGGATGATTCTTGTACAGAAACATTTGCCGCAGTGAAGTTTTTTATTGATAACTGGCGTTGGCAGGGCGTTCCCTTTGTCTTGCGAACAGGTAAACGTTTGCCAGATCGCGTATCTGAAATTTGTATTCGTTTTAAATCCCCTCCACAACAATTATTTCAGCTTGATGAAGATACCGTGCTTAATAATGAGCTTGTTTTCCGTTTGCAACCTGATGAAGGTATGCAATTAACCATGACTGCCAAACAGCCGGGTCTTTCAACCGAATTACGAGGCGTTAAACTGGATGCATCGTACGGTATGGTGGGTTCAGGTATGCCAGAGGCTTATGAAACTTTATTGCATGATGTGATGTTGGGAGAAGCGGGGCTTTTCTCTCGTGCCGATGAAGTGGAAGAGAGTTGGGCAATTGTGGCCCCCATTATGGATGCATGGGCGAAGGAAACCTCCATTGATACTTATCCTGCTGGAACATTGGATATTCCTGGTATGGATGCGTTATTGGATGATTGTGAGGGTGGTTGGCGGGATTTGAAACTTGATGATGAATAAGTCTATTCAACGTTTTGACACACCATTAGATGTTGCGCAAGCAGTTGCGAAGCTTGTTGAAAAAAACGCGACTGAAAGCATTGTCAAACGGGGTGTTTTTCATTGGGTTTTAGCAGGTGGAACAACACCCAAGCAATGCTATGAATTATTGCGTGGTGGAGCAGTTGATTGGTCAAAGGTACATGTATGGTTTGGTGATGAACGGTGTTTGCCTGTAGGTGATGCTGAGCGTAATGATGAAATGGCGGATAAGGCTTTATTGAGCCATGTAAGTATTCCTGAACTTCAAATTCATCGCATCAAAGCTGAGTTGGGCGCCGAGCAAGCGGCTGCGTTGTATGCGACTGAGTTGGCTGACATTGAAGCATTGGACTTGGTGCTTTTAGGTATGGGAGAAGATGGACATACCGCGAGCTTATTTCCTAATAATCCTGCATTGAAAGATACTGGTTTGGCTGTGCCTGTATTTAACTCACCCAAGCCACCATCGGATCGTGTTTCGATGGGTTACACGGCTTTAAAAGCTGCGCGTAAGCGTGTTGTGATGGTAACGGGTGAAGGCAAGCGAGAGGCTTTTGAAAAAGTATGTGCAGGTGAAGCATTGCCTGTGAATATTGAAGATGGTCAATGGTATGTGTCGCTTTAACTTGTATTACTTATGCCCCCAAAAAAGGGTGCTTTCTTGCTGCGCAATTCAGCTGATCGGCGTGATGATTGGGTAGAGACTTTGTTTGGAATGGGTTAATGAGTGTGGCTGTAAAAAGTTGGAAGGGAGCTATAACGGTGTTGAAAAAAATAGTTTTTCTTATTGTCGTATGTGTCTCATCGATGCTATGGGCGAACGCTAGTTTTGCGCAATCCCCGATTGCTTCCGGCAACTCCGCTTATCCGCCACTTCATCTGAACGTATCTGGGCATTTATCCGAGCAAGTCAGGCATGGCGAATATCTGGTCAAGATGGCCGATTGTTTTACCTGCCATACCAATGAAGCAGACGGTGGAAAAGCCTTTGCTGGCGGGCTGAAAATTAACACGCCATTCGGTTCGCTATATGCGTCGAATATCACGCCAGATAAGGCGACGGGTATTGGCCAGTGGAGCGACCAACAGTTTGTACGTGCAGTTCGCGAGGGTATCGCGCCTGATGGTTCGTATTATTATCCTGTTATGCCGTATAATTATTATAACAAAATGAGCGTACAGGATGTTCTCGATATTAAAGCCTATCTGGATGCTATTCCGGCTGTGAGGAAACAGAATCATCGACAGGCGTTGAAATGGCCATTTAATTATCGCTTCTTGCAATTTGGCTGGCGGCTGTTGTTTTTTGATTTTAATAAAGGTGCCTATAAGGTGAATGCCAGTCACTCCAAGGCTTGGAACAGAGGCAAATTTATCGTTGAAGGGCCCGGCCATTGCGCTTTATGCCATACTAAACTGAATTATTTTGGCGTTCCGATCAAACGTTACCTCCTTGCGGGTAACTTTATCGAAGACTATTACGCGCCGAATATCACATCTAAAGGGTTGAAATTATTGACCGACGAAGATGTAGCAAATATTTTCCGTCATAATGAAATGCCTACGCATTCTAAACTCGGAGGCCCTATGAGAGATGTTGAACACAATAGCTTACGTTATCTCAGCAAAGCCGATACGCTGGGCATTGGCCACTATCTTAAATCCATTCAAAGTGAATCGCCTCCGATAGAAGTGGATATCAATCATGCTTTCACTCAGGCTGATGGCAGGAAACTTTATCAATCCAACTGTGAAATGTGCCACGGTAATCATGTGATGGGAGCGCCGAGTATCAATCAACGTGTGTGGGATATACTACAGGGTCAGGGGCTAAATAAATTGTATGAAGTCGCTATCAGGGGTGATGGAAATATGCCTGCCAAAGGTGGCTGTGATATATGTGCCAATGGCAGGGTTAAAGCCGCAGTAGATTATATGATTTTTCTATCGAAACTAAAGCAGCCAGCAAAAGTCAGCGGTGCTGCCGTAAATTAAGCAAGACAAAGCCCACACCGGTGAACATTGGGGGAGTCTTGTAAACCCAAGCATGAAGGCAAGCCTGGGCACTTGCGTGTCTCCCAAGGTGATTTGGATGGTAAAAAAGGCGTGTATCATATCAATGTAGTGGATGAAGTGCCCAGTGAGAAGTTGTTGTCACGGTTGAGCGCAGAACACGAGGCTGGTTTGACTGTGCCTGTATTTCACTCTCCCAAGCCACCATCGGATTGTGTTTCGATGGGTTACACTGCTTAAAAGCTGGGCACAAGCGGGCTGCGTTTAATCAGGTCTGTGCTGGTGAGCTTTTACCTGTGAATATTGAAGATAGTGAATGGTATATTTCACTTTAAAACAAATATTTTATTTATTGCAAAGCTTTGCTTACAATTTCATAGACATCGTTGGATAAGTCCTTGTCATCAGCGATACGCTGTAACTGTTGTTTCATGAGTATTTGGCGAGTTGGCTCTAAATGCTTCCAATTCATAAAAGCACGAACCATGCGTGATGCTATTTGTGGATTGAGTTTATCTAAAATAAGCACTTGCTCAGCGATAAATTCATAACCCTTACCATCGATCGCATGGAAAGCATTGGGATTTCGCATAGCAAATGTACCAATCAATGCTCGGACTTTATTGGGATTTTTGATGTCAAATTTAGGGTGGGACATAAGTGATTGAACATGTTTTAAGGTGTCTGGTCGTGATGAAGATGCCTGAGCAGAGAACCACTTATCCATAACATTGCTTTCATGGCTCCATTGCTTTTCAAAGCTTTGAATAGCCAATGTCCGTTGTTCACAATCACAATTCACCAATACTGACAAGGCTGCGAACTGATCAGTCATAGTACCGGCTTGCTGGAACTGCTGATAGGCTAAGTTCATAGCATCGTTGTCTTGCTGAGCTATCAAGTAGGACAAGCAGATGTTTCTTAGTTTGCGCTGTTGCATGGCGTGATCGCTTAAGCCATGGCTATTAGACATATTTTGATAGCTTGTGTGCAGTATTGTTTGCAAGTCAGTAGCAATGATAGCGCGCAGCTTTTCACGTGCTAGATGGATAGCAGCAGGGTCAATACTAAGATTCTTTGCAGCCAAGGCTTCTGCAATGTCTGCTTCAGAAGGTAGAAGAAGCATTTCGGCCTTCAATGCGGGCTCTAAACT
>JAUZQS010000051.1 GCA_030950875.1 Mariprofundaceae bacterium
GCAATACGGTAAACAATACAGTGGTCTATGAAATGCTCAAAGGCTTTTTGCAGCCGTTATTGCAACAAGGCATTGATACCTTGGTTTTGGGTTGCACCCATTATCCCTTTGTTATCCCATTAATACGGGATATTATTGGCAAAAACATCACCATCATTGATAGCGGTCATGCCATTTCCTGTGAGTTGGAAAGACAGCTTAATCTGCACCATTTACGCACAATATCCAAAACCATTGAGCCTATACAATTTTGGACAAGTGGCGATATCCAATGCGTAGAGCGAGTAATGTCCAAGCTATGGCAACACCCCATATCATTAAGGAAAATGACGTAATCTGCTCCTACACATGGGTGTTTTTAACTCAGAAATAGGATGAGTGGGGGGGATTGCAGTAGAGCTTTCTATTCTCGGACGTAACTACTCAGCACCTCGCCAAAAAACAGCTGTAACTGCTCAGGTCGCCCCTGATTTGTTACTTTCGGACAGATCTCTGACGTAACTGGAGTGAATAACATATAAAAGGAATGGCCAACATCACCATGAACGTACTGCTATTGGCCAATATCTGAAGATTAAAATCCACAGCAGAATGAATAAGAATCGCAATAGTGCCCATCAGTGATGCAAAACTCATACCCAAAGCAAATGTTGAACTTCGCTCTCGAAATACTTTCATCGCAATCCACATCGACCAAAGCACTACTCCGGCCAACATAGAAAAGCCAATCACGCCTTGTTCTGCCATGATTTCCAAATAATCATTATGGGCATGATTCCAGTAACCTGCGAGTTGAGGTGTTTTATACATGGGAAAAGTACTAAAATAATTGCCAGCTCCAATACCACTGATTACATAATCTTGGATCATCGGGTAAGTTGCTCGGTAAGTATCATCACGATGTTCTGTTAACATTGAAGTGTTCTCCAAACGCGTCATCACTTTGGAAAGCCCAACCCATGAGCCAATGATAATCATATCCAACACGATCAAACTGCTCAAAAATACAATCGTAGCACGAGGCTTTTCTCGTGCTAGCAACAAGAAGAGAACACCAACAATTCCCAGGCTACTAAAAAACGCAAGATTACCGCCACGCGAATGGGTTAAAACAAGTCCTAAACAAAGCAATATCAACACAAGACGCAAGCGTGCCTTCGGGCCAAGTAGCAATTCAGTGATATTACGAATACGTTGCGTCCAGTTTTGCGATGCTTTGCTTCCTGAAAGCATCGAGAGCATATATCCCACCCCCAACGCAATCGCCATTTCGAGATAACCTGCCAAATGATCCCGATTGGTAAATGTGCCGGTGGCAGAGCCAATATGGGAATGCAATGCCGCCTTGCTAATAAAAAAGGAATACTCCATACCATTCAATATCATGAACGCGCCATAAAGGGCTTGCGCAAGCGCACTGGCCAATACGGTATAGACCAGCCATTTCAATTTCTGGCGCGAATCAATGATATACAGGGTCAAACAAAAGAATGTAAAAAGATAAACCGCTGTTTGAAACTGATAATGTGTTGTTTCAGTATCGAGTGAGATAGTACCATATTCTGCCTGCATTTGAGCATACAAAGCACTCGCATGGGGCGAAAGAATATCCAACCATGATAACGGCAATGGCACACACTGCACCAACAACCACAATAGATTCAAGAGTAGCAACGCACATGCAAACTTGGCGCTTATCAATGACTTTGGTAACCCATGTGGATGCCGAACCCACAACACAAGCACCATGATTGCAATCAGATAACACCAGACTTCATCAATAGATATTGCCCATGCAAGCTTACTTCCCAATGGTAGAGGAAGCCAAGCCAATAACATTAAATAACTATACAGCACCCAGTTATGCGAAGCCTTGTTGTTCGAAGTGTTCAAACTACCCATGTCATCACCATAGAAATATATTTATACACCATCAGGTGGCATGATCTTACACAGAATGCGTGCTGCAACCCCAGCGATTTTGGGATCAAATTGGCTGCCGGCATTTTCATTCAATTGTTCAAGGCAATACGATAAAGGGCGGGCTCGACGGTAGGCTCTGTTTTTGGTCATCGCATCAACAGCTTTGGCAATCGCAATAAAACGAGAACCTTGAGGGATTTGTTCACCTTGCAGTTGATCCGGATAACCATGTCCATCCCAACGTTCACCATGATGCAAAATTATTTCACGCTCTTCGCTCAGTGATGTGATCGAAGCAAGAATCTTGGCGGCAACCCGTGGTGCCTGCTGAATACATTGCCGTTCATCCGGCGATAAACGTCCCTTTTTAAGCAAAACCGCATCGGGAATGCTAACTACACCAATATCATGCAATAAAGCAGCATTATAGATGATTTTTTTCTGTTGGTCGGAGATTCTAAATTGCCCTGTTAAATGTTGAACGAATTGTGCCACACGCATGGAATGATCTTTAGAATAGAGATCCCGAGCTTCCAATGCCCCAACCAATGCCAAAAGAGCTTCATTAACATTATCTTTATTCAAGCCCTGCGTTTTCATTCCTTCTCCCATGCATCAGATACGGTAACTACTCAGCTCACTCCCAGTTTTTCCGCCTTGCTATCAAAAAAAACGGAAGCAATCTGAGCAGTTACAGTCATTTCTGGGCAGGGTGATGAGTAAAGTAGTTGTCTGATACGCAAAGAATACACGAACAGCCATCAATATACAGGTGATCACAGCACTTCATAA
>JAUZQS010000052.1 GCA_030950875.1 Mariprofundaceae bacterium
TTTGAATTTATGTTTTTTAGTTTGTGATCAACATTTCATCTGCGTTAATGTAATTGTATTTTTTCAATACTTCCATCGTCATTCTCTTCATACATATAGCCCTTTGGCTCTTCAAGCACAAACAAAACCAACAGAAAAACAACCAAAGCGGCGCAAGCAATAGTGATAAAGAAAACTTGAGATGATACAAAAGAAAGCACAGTTAAAAATGCTACAGCGCCCACATTGCCAAATGCACCTGTCGTGCCTGCGACTTGCCCTGTTAGACGACGTTTAACCAAAGGTACCACGGCATAAACAGCGCCATTACCCGCATTCACAAACAAGGCGGCAATCACCATCACAACAATAGCTGCTGGAATAGACCATGTTGCATCGACTTGTCCCATCAAGAAATAACCCACAGTCAAACCGCCAAGTGTCATGCTTAATACTTTTTTGCGACCGAACTTATCACTGAAATAACCACCTGCTGGCCGCATAATCAGGTTAAGCCCTGCAAAAATTGAAGCAATGAGCGCGGCTTGTGCAATGGATAAGTCCACAGTCTCTTTAAATGTATCAAAAAAGAACAAAGGCAACATGGAAATGACTGCCAACTCAGAACCAAATGTAATCATATAAGACAGATTCAAAGCAGCGACCTGTTTGAATTTATAGCGATGAATTTCGGGTACAGGTTTAGCATTTTCAGCAAATAAAGCTTTGTTGATGCGGAAAATCTGTGAAATTTGGTAAGCATATAGGGCTAACAGTCCCGAATAGATGCTGTAGGTGATTGCAGTTGAGAAAATATTAAGGTTTGTAGGTGATATTTTCCATGCCAATACACCCAATGCGAGGTACAACGGCGCAGTCATGGCACAGTATAAGTAGAAATCACCTTTACTTGATACTTCCATCGCACCTAAGTTTTTAGGTCGGAAATACGTGGTGCCTTTCGGGTTGTTGCTAACTGAAAAATAGAAAACGAGTGAAAATCCTAGCGCCAAGAAGCCTGTTGAAGCGACAGCCCATCGCCAACCTTCATCACCACCAATCCAAAGTGCAAGCACGGGTAAAGTCATCGCAGCAGCAGCGGAGCCAAAGTTTCCCCAGCCTCCATAAATACCTTCTGCGGCACCCACTTGTTTGGCTGGAAACCATTCGGAAACCAGGCGAATGCCAATGACAAAACCAGCGCCGACAAAGCCAAGTAAAAAGCGATACGTTGCTAACTCTTCATACGTTTCAGCAAAGGCGAACAGGAAACAGAAAATACTGGAAAGGGCAAGCAGGACAGAAAATGTAATTTTTGGGCCATACTTATCAACCAGCATGCCGATAATAATTCGGGCAGGAATGGTTAGCGCGACATTCAGGATAAGCAGTAATTTTACTTCCTGATCGGATAATCCAAATGTCTCGCGAATCGATGCCATGAGCGGAGCAAAGTTGAACCAGACCATAAAGCTGATGAAAAATGCCAGCCATGACATATGTAATATTTTCATTTTACCTGTAAATGAGAATAAATTTATTTTACTGTGGTCAACGCCTGTTACTGCCATATGAGGCTTCTCCTGAGAAACCAAAGCTTTGGTTTCTATATATTCCTAGATCCTGCAAGTGTTTTATAGAACAGTCCTTGAGCAACTGAAGTGCCAAGTGTTATTTTGTGTTAATATGGGATATAAGTGATGGCTTTAGCAGTTATCGAGGTATTCATGCCTATATATTAATCATACGATGCCTATATGTTAGCCTTATTACCTGCTTAAATATGGTTTTTATCTAATAATCAACCAAATTGCTTAGGCATCATTATTGCTTTACATCTATATAATTAATATATCCGTACGAGGTTGAAATGAGCAATAAGAAAAAACTGGTAATGATTGGCAATGGCATGGCAGGTGTGCGTGCAATCGAAGAAATTATAAAAGCCAATCCAGATATGTTCGATATCACAATTTTTGGTGCTGAAAAATATCCCAACTACAACCGTATTATGTTATCCCCCGTTTTGGCAGGCGATACGACCATTGAAGATATTATTCTTAATGATGAGCAGTGGTATGCTGATAACGATATTACGTTACACATGGGTACGCGCATTAAAGAAATTCAACGCGGTTACAAAAAAGTTATTGCTGAAGATGGTACTGTGGCTGAATACGACAATCTAATTATCGCCACAGGCTCCAACCCTTTTATCATTCCCATTCCAGGGCATGATAAAGAAGGAGTCATGGCATTCCGCGATATTGATGATTGTGATGCTATGGTGGAAGCTGCGAAAACTTATAAGAAAGCGGCTGTGATTGGTGGTGGCTTGTTAGGCTTAGAAGCGGCTAAAGGTTTAATGCACTTGGGTATGGAAGCGACAGTCATTCATGACCAAGCCACCTTAATGAATATGCAGTTGGATACGGTTGCAGGAGAGATGTTGCGCTCGGATCTTGAAGCGCAAGGAATGAACTTTAAAACTTCAACGTTGACCTCAGAAGTGATGGGTGAAGATCGTGTCACAGGTTTGAAGTTTAAAGATGGATCTACGCTTGATTGTGATTTGTTGATTATGGCGGTGGGCATTCGCCCAAATATGGCGTTGGCGAAAGATTGTGGGTTATTTTGTAATCGCGGTATTGTAGTGAATGATTATATGCAAACAGTGACAGACCCGGCTGTTTATACCGTGGGTGAATGTGCAGAGCATCGTGGTATTGCTTATGGTTTGGTAGCGCCGCTTTTTGAGCAAGCCAAAACACTGGCTTATATGATTACAGGGCAGGGTTTAAAATCTTATGAAGGATCGGTTGTTTCAACCAAGTTAAAGATCTCTGGTGTTGATGTGTTTTCGGCAGGCGATTTTATGGGGACACCAGGCGCAGACATCATTGAGCTGATGGATAAAGTCGGTGGTGTTTATAAAAAAATCATCCTTTAAGACGATAAAATCAAAGGTTTGGTGATGTTCGGTGATACAGCCGATGGCCCGACTTTTTTCCAATGGATGCAGGATGGTAAAGATGTTTCTGAGCAGCGCTCTACTATGTTGTTCTCAGCATCTGGCTTGGGCGATGCAGGACATTCAGGCATTGATTTGGCAGCAAGCATGGGCGATGAAACCGTGGTTTGTGGTTGTAATGGAGTCACTAAAAAAGATGTGGTTGATTCCATTGTTAAAGGCGGTTTAACCACACGCAAAGAGATTACCGCTTGCACCAAGGCCGCAGGCTCTTGTGGTGGTTGTGCTGGTTTGGTGGATCAACTACTAGCATCGACATTGGGCACAGCCTTTGTGGAATCTGAATATGACCCTATTTGTGGCTGTACTGACATGAATCATGAGCAGGTGAAAGAGCAGATTAAGAGCAAGAAATTAACCTTGGTACGTGAAGTAATGAATGTACTGGATTGGAAAGGTGAAGGCTGCCAAGTTTGTCGACCTGCCATTAACTATTATATTGGCATGGTGTGGCCTGAAGATTCAGAAGATGACCGAACATCCCGTATCGCCAATGAAAAAATGCATGCAAATATTCAAAAAGATGGAACATTTTCGGTGATCCCTCGTATTTACGGCGGCGAAACAACACCGGATGAGCTGATTCATATTGGTAAGATTGCTAAGAAATATGCCGTCCCCACTGTAAAAATTACGGGTGGTCAGCGCATTGATTTGCTGGGTGTTAAAAAAGAAGATTTGACCGCGATATGGAAAGATTTGGATATGCCATGTGGCTATGCTTATGGTAAAGCTTTGCGCACAGTGAAAACTTGTGTGGGCTCAAAATGGTGCCGTTTT
>JAUZQS010000053.1 GCA_030950875.1 Mariprofundaceae bacterium
TCGTAAAGCTGCTGAGCAGGGCTTTCCTGCGGCGCAGAATGCTTTGGGTTACATGTATGCTGAAGGTCGCGGTGTAAAACAAGATACGAGGCAGGCTGCTGATTGGTTTAAAAAGGCTGCAAAATATCTAGATTCCGCACGAAAGAACCTTGCAAGGTTAAAGCGGAAATCAGGCACATTTTCTTTGCTGAACTTGAAAGTTGATCGTGATATGCGCTCCAGTATTTTGTCACAGAAAGAGGTGAATCTATCAGCTTGGTTGGAAGTTGACCGGCAATTGCGTTTTTAGCGGATTATCAAAGACTACCGAGCCACTTGCAAAAGTCGTGAGCGGCAATCTGCTTCCCCACTCTGGCGCATGTGAAATTGCTGCGTGACCCATATCTAATGCAATATGGGTCATGACCCTTTAAGGTACGCTAAATATTTTACAGGGGAATATATGAGCGGCAGCATGGTAGCAGAGGTGGATAATAGCCAGGAGAAAATTCGACATTGTTGTGGACATAGGCAACCTGCGAGTAATGGTGCGTTTTTTAAAAAGCTGCTTGTTCTGTTGTTATGCTTATGTTCGACAAGCCCTGCTTTTGCTAGTGAGCGGATTCTTGCACTGGCACCCCATATTTGTGAAATATTGTATGCAATCGGCGCTGGAAAGGATGTGGTGGGAGCTGTGAGCTATTGTGATTACC
This sequence comes from Mariprofundaceae bacterium, assembly GCA_030950875.1. Lineage (GTDB taxonomy): Bacteria > Pseudomonadota > Zetaproteobacteria > Mariprofundales > Mariprofundaceae. The sequence goes on from JAUZQS010000053.1 coordinate 693, forward strand.
CTGAAGAAGCGAAGAGCTTGCCGCGTGTAGGTAGTTATAACCGTATCAATGTTGAGGCGGCGCTTGCTCTTGCTCCGACGATGGCGATTGTATCGGATGAGAAAATGATAGGCGTACAAAAATTACGTAGTTTGGGTGTGAAAATTGTCCAAAGCCACCCTGAACAGGTGGATGACGTGTTGTTGGATATCCGGCATATTGGAAGTGCTGTAGGACAACGTAAACGAGCCAATCAACTTGCTGATAGCTTACAAAAGCGTTTGGATAAATTGGATGCCTCGATGGAAAATTTAAAAACTGCAGTGTTTTATGAGATTTGGCCAACGCCACTGCTAACGGCAGGCAAACACACCTTTATTAATAATGTTTTGCAGCGTATTGGGCTGCGTAATGTATTTGGTGATGTGGAGCTTGAAGCACCACGCGTTAATGTTGAAGCCGTCATTGCTGCCAAACCAAAAATTATCATCATTCCTTCGGAGAAACGCGATGTTGCAAAGCGGATAAGATTTTGGAAAAAATGGCTGGGTGAAGATATTCGGGTTATTTCTGTAAATCCCGATTTAGTACACCGACCAGGGCCGCGCCTGCTCGATGGTATGGAATACCTTGCAGGGCAGCTTGAGGGTTTGCAAATTGAACATTAGAAAAAATCCTTATTCATTATTCTGTGTTTTACTATTGATTAGCTTGGCAGTTGCACTGATTGCATTGGGTATGGGAGAACATTGGATTAACCCACTAAGCCCAAGCAGTGATATGGAGTCTAGGATTCTTTGGGAGCTACGATGGCCACGCTTGCTTACGGCATTTGCTGTGGGAGGGATGTTGGCCTTGGCAGGGGCTTGGTTTCAAGTGTTGTTGGGCAACCCATTGGCAGAGCCTTATGTGTTGGGTGTGGCAGGTAGTGCGGCGGTTGGGGCAGTTTCAGCTATGATATTTATGCCAGATGCCGCTTGGGCGGTATCGCTTGGTGCATTTGTTGGTGCATGGGTAGGTATTACCGTGGTACTTTTTTTCTCGCGCCTTGGCTCAGCCCGATTATTGCTTGCTGGGGTAGTGCTGGCTGCCTTTTGGGCGGCTGTATTGATGTTATTGATAGCCTTATTGCCAGAGCGTGGCGTGGCATTGGCTTATGCTTGGATGATGGGAGACCTATCCAATTCTGCTTTACCTATTTGGTTGTTGATGTTGGTGTGGGCGGCAGCATTGGCATGCGGCCTGATTTTATCGTTATCGTTGGATAAGTTATTGCTCGGCGAAAAACATGCAGCAGCCTTGGGTGTGAATGTGCCGCATTTAAGAAAACTTCTGTTGTTGCTTGCATCTGCGGTAACTGCGTTGGCGGTGACTGCGGCAGGCACGATTGGTTTTGTTGGGCTTGTGGTACCGCATTTGATGCGCCTGTTGTTGGGGAGTTTACACCAGAGTGTGTTGATTGCATCGGCGTTTGGCGGCGGTGTATTGTTGATGTTGGCTGATACGGCAGCACGAACGGTGATTAGCCCTGCAGAATTACCTGTGGGAGTGCTTACTGCCATCATTGGAGTGCCTGTGTTTTTATGGTTGCTTTTGAGGCGTAACGCATGATTCAAATGCAAGCTTTAAGGGTTCAACGCGGGGATAAACAGCTTATCACATCATTAACCATGCAAGCTAAGAAAGGTGAGGTTGTGGTGGTGCTTGGGCCTAATGGAGCGGGTAAATCTACATTGCTTTTGGCTTTGACAGGCTTGCATGCAGATTATGCTGGTGAAATTATATTGCAGGACAAAACGTTACCTCATTATTCACACCAAGAAATTTCGTTACAGGTTGCGTGGCAAGGTGAGTTACCCCCAACTGAATTTGGCCTAACGGTGCAACAAAGATTAGAGATGGCTTGTTCAGGTAAATTAGAGAAGTTGGCACAAGCATTGGCTTATTTTGAACTTAAACCATTGGCAAAACGTGCTTTGGGCGAATTATCTAGTGGTGAGCGGCAACGTGTAGAGATTGCCGCCATAATGGTGCGTGACTGTCCTATTTGGCTGATGGATGAACCAACTGCACATTTGGATATGCGGCATCAAGTGGACTGTTTGAAGTTAATGAAACAAGAGGCTGAACAAGGGCGTTTGATCATCACTGTACTGCATGATTTGCCACAAGCTGCGGCTATTGCCGATAGAGTGGTCGTGCTTGATGGTTTGGGTGGTGTGGAAGTGGGTCTTGCAAAAGATATGCTTACTGCGAAATGTCTAGAACCCATATTTCATGTTAAGTTAAAGGGTAACGGTTACGATTTGATGCCTGCATATCAGAAGGAATATCATGGAGAACTGTATGAAAAAGCGTGAAAATAGGCAGGGTGTCATGGTGGTCAATACAGGTGAAGGTAAAGGTAAGTCATCTTCGGCATTTGGCGTGGTATTTCGTGCGGCGGGTTGGGGCATGAAAGTTTGTGTAATCCAGTTTATCAAAGGAAAATGGAAAACAGGTGAGCAACAAGCTGCTGAAAAGTTTGATAATATCGAGTGGCATGTTATGGGAGATGGCTTCACGTGGGATACCAAAAATCCAGAGCAAGATATTAAAACGACCCGTGAAATTTGGGGGTTTGCACAAGAGAAAATAGCCTCACATGAGTTTGATTTGGTAGTGCTTGATGAAATTAATTATTGCTGTGGTTATGGTTGGTTGGAAGGCAAAGAAATCGTTGATTTTTTAGAAGAACACCGCCCATCATGGATGCACCTTGTATTCACAGGACGAAATGCTGCTAAAGAAGTCATTGCTTATGCTGATACAGTAACAGAGATGAAGCCCCTTAAACATGCTTTCGATAAAGGCATAAAAGCAGCGCAAGGTATAGAGTTTTAAGTGTTTTTTTTACTCGCACATGGCTCAAGTCATGCCAAACATGCACAGCAAGTTACGGCGTTGGCTAAGGAAGTTTCAGCCTTGCTGGAGGAAGAAGTTGGTGCGGTTTTTTTATCCGATGAAAGTTTGCCACAGGGTGCAAGCGTGTTGCCATTGTTCTTGGGTAATGGAAGGCATATGAGCCAAGATGTGCCACAATTGATGAAAGCATCGGATGCAACCATGCTGCGCCCATTGGTAGAGGCTGCTGATGAACTTGCAAACTTGATTATAAGAAAGCTTACACAAACATCAAAACGTCTTCATGTGGTATTTGTAGTGTATCAGTTTACTGGCTTTGAGAAAATAGTAGCCGCTTTATATAAACATGGAAAAGGCTGCTCGCTCATTGCCGTGTCTGCGTTACATGGTCAGCCAAATATCAACAGTGTATTACATAACATACAAAAACAGGGTGTAAAAAAAGTGCTCTTGCAGCCCGTACTTTTGTTTGATGGGCATAGTTTGAATGCGTGTAAAATGATGGCGGAAGAAGCTGCCATTGAAAAAAAGTTTGAAGTGGAAATCATGCCTGTTTTAGTAGGCATTGACGGAATGGTTGAATTGATTGCGAACAGACTTAAAACAAGGTGATGTATGTTAAAATTGGATAGCCCATTAAAAGCTGGCGAAGTTGCCTTGGTGGGGGCGGGCCCTGGCGACCCCAGCTTGCTGACATTTGCAGCACATAAATTATTATCTGACTGTGATGCCATTGTGTATGATGCATTAGTTTCAGACGATATTTTGGCTTTAGCGGCACCTGATGCAGTGTGTATTTGTGCTGGGAAACGTGGCGGACGACCATCAACAAATCAACAAGATATTTGTCAGATTTTGATTGAGTTGGCAGAAGAAAACAAACGCGTGGTCCGTCTTAAAGGTGGCGACCCCTTTGTTTTTGGACGTGGAGGCGAAGAAATGCGTGCTTTGGCAGAAGCAAACATTCCATTCCGTATTATTCCAGGTATTACATCAGGTATTGCAGCACCTGCACTTGCAGGTATTCCTGTGACCGATCGAACTACCAATGCAACGCTGGCCTTTTTAACAGGGCATGAAGCCAGTGGAGATAGCCGAATGGATTGGTCGGCATTGGTAAAAGCTTTTCCAGTGCTGGTGTTTTATATGGGCGCAAAAAACTTGTCGAAAATCGCCTGTCGTTTAATCAACGCTGGACTTTCTGATGATACACCTGTCGCCGTTATTCATGCGGCAGGCACAGTCGATGAATCTTGTGATATAGGCACGTTAAAAAGCGCCGAATCAAAACAGCTTATTGCAAAATCACCTGCCATTGTGGTGATTGGAGATGTGGTGAATCGCCGTATTGATTGGCGGCATCAATCGTAGCCACTAAAGGGTAGCGTCCCCTTTACCTGAGGAGTGCTAGCGACGGAAGTGGTCGGCAGGAGTGACTTGTTATGTGGATTCTTCACTGTCACCTTGAGTCGCTTCAAAGGCACTATCTCCAAACAACAACACATCATGGGTCATTGCGCGGATGGTTTCACTGTCTGCTCCTCGATCCATATCCTTCCTATATGTTTCAGCAATTCGCTCTTTTTGCTTCTCGGACATCTGCTTCGTTATTTCTGCGGCCCGTCGTGCGCGATCCATAATAAACTCCCCCACATCTGAGGGTAATTCTATATCATTGACCCCGAACCCCCCCTCTTTAACATTTATTT
>JAUZQS010000054.1 GCA_030950875.1 Mariprofundaceae bacterium
TATATATTCCGCTGTTTTTTGTAGCGTGACATAAACAATAGCCGATTGACCGCGATGCGATTGCAGCCAATCGGACAAGCTGCTCTCTTTGGCTGTTTCTGCTGTCGCCTGCACCGTGAGATGCAAATTGGCGCGATAAAATCCGGTACTTATCACATCTTCCGGCGCAATCGAAAACTTGTTCTGCATATCCTTAATGACGGCAGGCGTAGCTGTCGCTGTCAGCAGTAACACGTGTGGGATATTGAGTGCCTGTTGATAGTTCGGCAGCTTGAGATAGTCGGGGCGGAAGTTGTGCCCCCATTCGGAAATACAATGCGCTTCATCGACCACCAGCAGCGACACAGGAACCCGTGATATGAAATTTCTAAAGCGCTCGTTTTTCAACCGTTCAACAGAAATCATTAGGATTTTGATACTTCCCTCTGTCACGCTGCGCATCACTTCACTGGCTTCCTCCCTGCTTTGGGTGCTGTCAATACTGGCCGCCGGAATCTGCTTGTCGCGAAGGAAATCCAGTTGATCCTGAATCAAAGCCAACAACGGTGATACGACCAGCGTCAAATGAGGTAGGTGAAGCGCTGCTAATTGATAACAAAGGGACTTGCCGGATCCAGTCGGAAAAATAGCTGCCGCAGAACGGCCACTGACAATGGCGGAAATCACCTCGGCCTGGCCTTCGCGAAAACCATCAAAGCCGAAATAGCGACTTAATGTCTGATCAATGGATGATGCCATTATATCTCCCTAACCCGCATTATTCACAAAGACTGCCGCGCCCTTGCTTGTTCAAAAAAACATCTTAAACCTATATTCTGCAAGTGTTTGTACGTGCAGAGTGTAAGATATTGGTTTGCATGGCGTATTGAAAAAACACGTAGTCACCTTATTGGTAATGAGTGTTTTTTCAATAGTCTAGGTGAATCAAGAGGTTGCGCTATGTATGTGCAAACACTTGCAGGATCTAGGATCTGCTAAAGGCTTATCTTAAGGCAACCCACTATCGTCGTTTACGTATCTAGATCCTGATTAGGCAATGCTATATAAAAAATAGAGCCCGCCCCCAAAGTAGACTCACACCATATCTGTCCACCATGCGCTTGGAGCAATGATTTTACTACCGCCAACCCCATACCTGCACGCTTTTTATCAGTCGAGAAAAAAGGCTGAAACACACGTTTAAAATCACCTTCACTCATCCCTACACCACTATCTCGAACCACCAAAACATCCACACCTGAACGTTTTTCTGTATGCAATGAGATATGTCCACCTGTTGGTGTAAAATGCAAAGCATTCTCTAATAACGCTGTCACAATACGCTCCATTGCTAAAGGATCTGCCCATATAACAGATAGTTCACGCGCCGTGACACTGATGTCTTTATCCTGCAACACCTCTTGTTGACGCGCCAACACACGTTCAACCAACTCTGACAACTGAATATACTCAGGCTCTAAATCATCAAACATACAATGATAAATATCATTAACGCCAGAAACCAAACCATTCATATGCGTGATAACATCGGTCATCATTTCTAAACTCTCTGGCAAATCACCTTGAACCACATCACAAATAGCCGTTGAATCATTGCCCGCATCAGACAAAGACATCTGCATGTCACTCAATAATGCATTCATATTGATTAGTGGGTTGCGCAAGTCATGTGAAAACACGGACATCAACTGTGCTACATTTTGTTTCGATATAGAAAAAGTCTCACCCTGTTTTTTATTCTCTTTCATATTCATAAAGTAGTTCAATACTCCCAACACATCAACGTATGATAAAGGTTAGTTGCTACAGGATATGTTTGATATAGCATAAATATGCTATATCAAATACTGCCACCATGCGTATTAGAATTGCATCTCATTTTCGTATAATCGATAATCATTTTTATCAGCATCGGATAATGCTTTAGTAATTAAAAGCTTTGCCTTGGGTTGTAAATTATCTGCCAATAAACTTTGGTATACGCCTTTATAGAAGGCATCTGGAATCACATCGATATAAAAACGGACAGATGTTATATTTTTATCAGCATTATCTGCAATAAAGATGCGCGACTCTCCTGGCATCAAACGACTATCCTGCGTTTCTTTCCAATCATCATCATAAGCAACTTCGCGTACAATGCTCCACTGCCAATGCTGCAATACTTTACCTTGTGCATTTAAAGCATCTGCCTTCACCCATATCTTTGGTGTCACATATGTTGGAAATGCATGACCAATATGCACGGATGTCATAGTAAGTGATGCCAACCTGCCTTTCTTCTCAAGCTTAAAGTTTAAACCACTGCGCACCATATCGACATCATGAATACCCTTAAACGAATGTTTTCTATCAGGCATATGACAGGTTTGACACTGCACACCTTGGCGAGCGAAGCTACTTTGTTGCCATTCAAACACCGTGTTTTCTAACGGCTTACCATTAATCGCATAGGATTGCGGAAATTGATGACATGATGCGCAAAGTTGCGATTTCTCGAAGTCTTTTGTTGCAATAAAACCTCCATGCGCAGCCCCTTCTAAATGCCCAACAACATCACTTCCTCGCCGAGGCGGCCCAAACCGTTGTCCGTTTCGCACATGACATACAGCACATGTAACGCCTGCATGCCGCAATGGAAGTTTTGCTTGTTTGGCATCCAAATCAGCATCCCGAGAAAAACCTTCAGGGTTCTCTAGCAATGTCGAAAGTGTGGCAGCCAAATCTCCCTCATCTCGATACAATTGCTCTGCTAACGGTGCATGACATACCAAACATTCATTACCCGCTCCATGCCCCGCACCTGGAAATTGCCCCACTAGGCCGGGTGAATAGGCATGGGCATGTTTACTATCACGCCAGGCGTTAAATTGTGCTTCATGGCATTGTGCGCATGCTTCTGGGCGCATGTTATTTTCAAGACCAATATGAGCCTTGCCCTTTGCTTGAGGCATATCCCAATAATCTGATGGTAAAGGCTCATTCACCGAAGCTGCTACAAGCCCCAGTCCCATAAAAAGCAAAACCACCGACATCCACCATGTTTTTTTCATGTTAACCTCATAAAA
>JAUZQS010000055.1 GCA_030950875.1 Mariprofundaceae bacterium
ATGGTTTAGCAGAGCACCTTATTGGTATGCTGAATAGTTACAAAATAAATACCTGAATTTGTTATCTCGACAGTCTAGCTTTGACCTATTCGTGTGATTCGCGGTTGGCCTTTGATTTGCAGTCAAAAACTTTCGCCACGAATTTCACGAATTTACACGAATTACAACCTTTCAATATTATCTTTCTGCCTTTGACCTATTCGCGTGTATTCGCGTCCATTCGCGGTTGGCCTTTGATTTTATAGTCAAAAAAGATAGCCACGAATTGACACGAATTACAAGCTTAAAATTTACATACTAACCTACTATAAGCGACAAGCTTCGAGAGTATTGTCCGATATGCCCATTGTATTTTTATCCTCGAGAGCCTGTCTCCGTGCGGCACGCACAGAGGCAGGCTTGTATATTCCGTCATCCTCGAAGGCCTGTATCGAGGATCCAGTTACCGGCGTATCTGGATTCCCAATACAGGCACTTGGGAATGACGGTTTCATGGTTTGGCAGAGCACCTTATTGGTATGCTGAGTAGCGCCTCACCCCGCTATGCGGCATCCAATCTGAGAATAACAAAATCAAGCACTTACGATTCTGTTATTCAAGAGTTACGAAAATTCATAGATAGGTCTTGAAAGGCTGTTGGCATGGCTCTATAAACAGTCTGTTAGGTAGTGAATATCAGGAGGAAACACGTGATAGGTAAAAAGAAGAATAGGTCTGAAGTGACAACCGAAGCTACAAACGACGCTACAACCGAACCCACACTCCAAATAATGCCTGAAGTAGATGACAACACACCATTGAATGATGCCATTGCATTGGATGAAAATGGCGATGAAGTATCTGCTTCAGTTGAATCTGATCCTTTGGAGATGGCGCAAGCTGAAGTCGTGGGATTGAATGATAAATTGCTGCGCTTACAAGCTGAAATGGTGAATTTGCGTAAACGTACCCAGCGCGATGTTGCCGATGCGCATAAGTTTGGTGTTGAAAAGTTTGCCACCTCGTTGCTTGATGTTGTAGATAATCTTGAACGTGCACTGGAAGTAGAAGAAGGCAACGAAGAGGCAGTGCGTGAAGGTGTTCAGCTTACCTTGAACAGTTGGACTGAGATGATGAAGCGTTTTGAAGTGGCACGTATTGATGCGGTTGGTGAAATATTTGATCCGCATTTGCATGAAGCTTTAACACAAATGCCAAGCGAAGAGCCTGAAGGCACGGTGATCGCACAGCATGTGGCTGGTTATACTTTGCACGGTCGTTTGATTCGTCCGGCCAAGGTGTTGGTGTCCAGCGGCGCTGCATAACATACATTAGAACAATCCAAACAGGGGGTTGAATTGAATGTTTACTCACCCCATAAACGAAAACATAAGATATTTTAAACACAATTGATTAGGAGATAAGCATGGCTAAAGTAATAGGAATTGACCTCGGAACCACCAATTCGTGTGTATCCGTGATGGAAGGCGATAAAGCGAAAGTGATTGCCAACTCAGAAGGTGATAACACCACACCATCTATCGTGGCTTTTGCCAATGATGAGCGTTTGGTTGGTGCCTCTGCCAAACGTCAAATGGTAACCAATCCGGACAATACATTCTATGCTGTAAAACGTTTGATTGGCCGTAAATTTGATTCGCCTGAAACCAAACACCATCATGAACTGGTTTCGTATCCGATTGTTGCCGCCGATAATGGTGATGCATGGCTTGAAGTAGATGGCAAGAAAATGAGCCCACAAGAAATCTCTGCGATTACCTTGCAGAAGATGAAAAAAACGGCTGAAGATTATTTGGGTGAAGAAGTAAAAGATGCTGTTATCACCGTACCTGCGTATTTTAATGATTCCCAGCGTCAGGCAACCAAAGATGCAGGTGCAATTGCTGGTCTGAATGTGTTGCGTATCGTCAATGAACCCACGGCTGCAGCCTTGGCATATGGTTTGGATAAAACCGAAGAAAACCATCTGATTGCTGTATATGATCTGGGTGGCGGTACATTTGATATTTCTGTCTTGGAAATCGGTGATGGTGTGTTTGAAGTCAAAGCAACCAATGGTGATACCTTCCTTGGTGGTGAAGATTTTGATCAGCTGTTGATTAAATACCTTGCTGAAGAATTTAAGAAAGAACATGGCGTGGATTTGATGACCGATAAGTTGGCCTTGCAGCGTTTGAAAGAAGCGGCTGAAAAAGCCAAGATTGAATTATCTTCAAGCAATCAAACCGAAGTAAACCTTCCATTCATTACTGCTGATGCATCTGGACCTAAGCATTTGTTGATCAAACTTACCCGTGCCAAGTTCGAAAGTCTGGTTGGTGATTTGGTTGAAGCCTCCTTGAAACCATGTGCCCAGGCGTTGAAAGATGCAGGTGTAAAAGCGTCTGATATTCATGAAGTGGTCTTGGTTGGTGGTCAAACACGGATGCCGTTGGTGCAAGAAAAAGTGAAGGAATTCTTTGGTTCTGAGCCGCACAAGGGCGTGAACCCTGATGAAGTGGTAGCGATTGGTGCAGCCATTCAAGGTGCTGTTTTGACTGGTGATGTGACCGATGTGTTGTTGCTTGATGTTACGCCATTGAGCTTGGGTATTGAAGTGGAAGGTGGCTTGTTCAATAAGATTATTGAAAAGAATACCACTATCCCAACCAAAAAGAGCCAGACTTATACAACTGCCGCAGATAATCAAACTGCAGTAACCATTAAAATTGCCCAGGGTGAACGTGATCTATTCTCTGCCAATAAAGAAATGGGCTTGTTTAACCTTGAAGGTATTGCACCGTCATCGCGTGGCATGCCTCAGATTGAAGTGACTTTTGATATTGATGCCAATGGTATTATCCATGTACATGCCAAGGATAAGGGGACGGGTAAGGAAACTTCGATTCGTATCGAATCTGGATCCGGACTGTCTGAAGATGAAATCGAACGCATGAAAAAAGATGCAGAAGCGAATGCTGAATCGGATAAAAAACTAAAAGAGCAGATTGAAGCGAAGAACCGTGCTGATGCACTGGTGTATTCAACCGAAAAATCACTCAAAGAACACGGTGATAAAGTGGATGAAGAAACCCGCAAAGGTATTGAAGATGCGCTTGAAGCACTCAAAAAAGCAATTGAAAGTGGCGATGCTGATGCGATTACTGCAGCCGAAGCAACGCTGGCTGAGAAATCACAGAAGCTGGGTGAAGCGGTCTATCAACAGATGCAGCAGGAACAGGCTACAGCTGATGGTGCTGCTCCGGACATGAGTGGTGCTGATAGCCCAACAACGGATAAAAATGCTGCACAAGATGCTGATATTGTAGATGCTGAAGTTGTGGATGATAACAAGAAAAAGTAAGGCTTTAGCAGCCAAAGTGACGAGCGGGGAGTGAACGTGTCAAAACGCGATTATTATGAAGTGTTGGGTATTGCCAAAGATGCTGATGCCAACACCATCAAACGGGCTTACCGTAAAATGGCCATGAAATATCATCCGGATCGTAATCCGGATGATAAGGTCGCGGCTGAAAACTTCCGTGAGGTCACTGAAGCCTATGAAGTGCTGACTGATGACAACAAACGGGCGCGTTATAATCAGTATGGTCATGCCGGTGTGGATGAACAAATGCAGGATTTCTGGGGACGCGGTGGTGCACAAGATTCCAATGCTTTCCGTGACTTTGGTGATATGTTCGGTGATGTGTTTGGTGATATGTTTGGTTTTAATGGCGGCGGTGGACGCTCAGCACGCGGAGCTGACTTGCGCTACAATCTAGCGATGAGCTTGGAAGAAGCAGCGCAAGGGCGCGAAGTGGAATTGAAGATACCCAAACATGAATCTTGCAACACATGTCATGGTTCCGGTGCGCGGCCTGGTTCTAATCCTGTACCCTGCAATACCTGCGGTGGTCATGGTCAGGTTCAAATGCAGCAAGGCTTCTTTGCTGTACGTCGAACATGTCCTACATGCCATGGCGCTGGCACACGCATTGAGTCACCTTGTGTGGACTGTAGTGGGGCAGGGCGCAACAAGATCAGCAAGAAATTAAAAATCAAAGTGCCTGCAGGTGTGTATGATGGGGCACAAGTGCGTGTGTCTGGTGAAGGTGAAGCTGGGCAACATGGTAGTCCATCTGGTGATTTATATGTAGCTATTGGCTTAAAAGAACATGCTATTTTTGAACGTGAAGGAGCCGATTTGCATTGCACCATGCCCGTCACCTTTCCACAGGCAACCTTGGGATCAGAAGTGGATGCTCCAACCCTCAATGGCAAGGTTAAAATCAAGATTCCTGCTGGTACTGAGGGTGGCCGGGTGTTTCGGTTGCGGGGACATGGCGTGCTAGATGTGCGGGCAGGTACCCAAAAGGGTGATTTGTATGTACGCGTGCAAATAGCAGTGCCTAAAAAAATGAATTCGCGGCAGAAAAATTTATTGCGTGAATTTGCCAATGAAGCTGGTGATGATGTGTATCCAGAACGCTCATCCTTTCTAGGTAAAGTGAAGCACCTTTGGGATGACCTTTCCAACGAATCCAAATAAAGGGCAGGCAAGCATGCGTAAATTGAAAGTGATTGTGGTTGGTGCATCCGGTCGAATGGGACGCATGTTGGTGCGGGCAGTAACCGAAGCATCGTTTAGCACCTTGGTTGGTGCAACAGAGCGTCCTGGCTCAAATCTTATAGGCCGTGATACTGGCGAATTGGCCGGTATTGAAACACTTGCAGTGAGACTGGTTGATGCTATTCAAGATTGTCCAGAAGCCGATGTGGTTATTGATTTCTCTGCTCCAGCCGCCACTTTAAAGCATGCTGAATTTGTAGCGCAGCACCATATGACAATGGTCATTGGTACCACAGGTTTTGATACCGAACAATTGCAACAGCTACATGCTGTATTATCCAGCTCCGCTGTGGTGATGGCAGCCAATTATTCAGTTGGTGTAAACTTAACCTTGAATTTGATTGAAAAAGCAGCCCAAGTTTTGGGCAATGAATATGATGCAGAAATCTTTGAGGCGCACCACAAACATAAAGTTGATGCGCCAAGCGGCACAGCCCTTGCCATGGGTAAAGCCTTGGCTACAGGTCGTGGCGTTGTGCTTGATGATGTTGCAGTGTTATCACGTCAAGGGATCACAGGAGCGCGTCAACCTGGTTCTATTGGTTTTTCTGTGATGCGGGGTGGTAATATCGTTGGTGAACATCAAACCATGTTCATAGCCGATGAAGAACGTATTGAAATCAATCATATTGCTGCTGATCGCATGGTGTTTGCTAAAGGGGCTGTTCGCGCCGCTGGCTGGCTGGCTGATCAGGCCAATGGTTGGTATGACATGCAAGATGTACTTGGCTTGAACGATACATAATAAGTAACTACTCAGGTCATCCCCTGATTTGCCCGATTTCTGCGTCAAAAATACTCAAGTGCAGAAGCACACTACGTATTTTTTCCTTGAACTCGAACAAATCAGGGGCGACCTGAGCAGTTACAGCCATTTTTGGGTGGGGTGCTGAGTAG
>JAUZQS010000056.1 GCA_030950875.1 Mariprofundaceae bacterium
CACCTATAAACTTCCGAACAACTTTATCGCCGTGTAACGATTATAGTTAATTGGCATGAAACTTTCTTACAATAACTTCTAACAACACGTTTTAATGGGATTCTAAATGCGTAACAACCAGCCTGTCACACAGACCGAACATAAAATGAAAGTAGATGATATTCTGGTTTCACGAACAGACCTAAAGGGTCGCATTGTTTATGCCAACAAAGCTTTTTGTGATATAGCGGGCTTCAGCATCGAAGAATTAACAGGCAACCCGCATAATCTTGTGCGCCACCCAGATATGCCGTCATCCGCATTTCAAGATTTATGGGATACAATATCTGCTCGAAAACCTTGGACAGGGATCATTAAAAACCGTTGTCATAATGGCGATTATTATTGGGTCATCGCCAATGTTTCTCCTGAATATCATGCCAAGGGAAATATTTCTGGCTATATATCGGTTCGCACAGCGCCAACACAAGCTCAGATTGATGCAGCAGAGTCTCTCTACCGTGAAGTCAATGCAGGCAAAGCTACCCTGCCATCCACGCTAAAAGTTAGCTGGTTCAAAAAGATCACGCTGAAAAGCATTATTTTAGCATCTACAGTCACCTCCCTCATCACATTATTTGCTCTCGGAGCCATGTTTATTAACACATTATCCAATGAAAGAAATGATAGCGCGCTACGTGTGGCAAGCCTGCCCATCATCAATTCGGTACGCCATGTGTTGGAATTAATACCTCAACATCGAGGCATGAGTAATGCTTACCTTCAAGGCAACATCGACCTTGATTCAAAATTATCAAATAACGAACGTAAAATTGACAATTTATTAAAAAAACTGGCTCATGTGCCACAAATAGCACAATTTCCAAATTTAGCGGCTAATATTCATGCCATTCAACAGCAGTGGAACCATCTTAACGAGCAATGGAAAGACCTATCTAGTGAACAAAGTTTTCAGCTTCACACCGCTATTATTGATAACTTAATGGCGCTCTCATCTAAAATATTTCGTGAAGGTAAAATTACCACCGATTCGTCCATTGGCATTGCCTCTCTTGGAAGGGTTGTGACTGAAGATATCTTTAATCTCAATGAACATCTGGGGCGCTTACGCGGCCTAGGTTCAGGTATTGCGAGTAAGGGCGCAATAACACCTGCCCAACGTGATATCGTATTAGAGTTATATGTGAAATCGAAAACTGAACAGAGTGCATTTTCACATAAACTTAAACATGTCATACAGACCGATAGTCCGAACTTGAGCGCAAAACTATCTCCAAAGATGCAGCAACTTACGACCAATAGTGCGGCATACCTCTCATATGTGAAAGACAACATCCTTGATACAGACAAAATTACTGCTGATAGCGATCAATATTTCAGCATAGGCACACAAGCGATTGCGGCATCATTTAGCTTATATGATGCGACAATGGCTAGCCTTGAAAACCTCTTGGCCGACGAAAATAAGGCAGCATCAAATGCCTATCATATAACCGTTTCATTAACCGTGTTTGGCATACTTTTCTCTTTATTTCTTAACATCTTTATGATGCGTAAAATATTCAAACCATTGCGTGAAATTGTTGAATCCATGCAACGTATGGTTGAAGGAAATTACCGTGTTCAACCTGTCAAACACGCCGCCGATGAGCTCGGTGATATTGTCGATGACATGAAAACCCTGCAATCATCACTCCAGTATGAAATTTTCGAGGGTAAAGCTATCGCACTTGCCAGCATTGAGGCACAGCGACAGGCTGATATCGAAAAAACTCAAGTCCAAATCAACTTAGCAAATTCATTTGAAGAAAATGTTGGGGCATTGGTTTCAGATCTTGTGACTGCGGTTGCACAGGTTAGTCATAACGCCGAGTCCATGGACTCTATGGCAAAATCACTCACCACACAAAGCGATAACACCTTACAAAGCGTCCATAAAGGTAGCGCTCAAGTGAACACTACATCCGCAGCCATGGAGCAGATGAGCGTTACCATTCAGAGTGTATCGCAAGAAGTATCAAACACACAAAGTACCTCCGCGCAAGCTGTGAATGAAGCGCAAGGAGCTACAGAAATGATGCATAAGCTAAGCCATGATGCCAATGAAATTGGCTCGATTGTTGGCGCGATTTCTGACATTGCAGAACAAACCAACTTGCTCGCCCTCAACGCCAGCATTGAAGCGGCTCGTGCAGGTGATGCCGGTCGAGGTTTCTCTGTCGTCGCAGGTGAAGTCAAAGAGCTGGCAAATCAAACATCACTTGCCACCAATAAGATTCGCGAACAAGTTGAAGGCATTCAAAGTGAAAGCCAACAAGCTACACAAGCCATTGAAAAAATCTCTGCCACCATCAAAGAAATCAACTCATTTACAAGCAATGTCGCCGAATCTATGCGGCAACAAAGCCAAGCAGGGGACGAAATATCTCAAGCATCTCAGGAAGCAACCATGAGTATGTCCGATGCCAATCATTCAGCTGAAACATTGGTGAAATCTGCCAACACTGTAACGCAATCATCCAGTGAAATGGTTACTGTCGCCGAGTCTATTGCCCAAAGCACCAAGAGTGTGCAGGAAGGCATTCAGGAATTCTTAGAAACCCTGCGTAAGAATTAATACCTAGATCCTGCGTAACTATTCAGAACACCTAAAAAAACATCCTGTAACTGTTCAGGTTGCCGCTTATTTTTCTGATGGCACCAACAGTAGGCGCTTTTAGGCGAGGCAAAAAAGCGGAGCTTACTACTGTAAGTGAGCATT
>JAUZQS010000057.1 GCA_030950875.1 Mariprofundaceae bacterium
AGCCATATTATCTTCAGACATTTTCATTTTTTTAGCTGTGGCTCTTAAAATACGGATATTGGCTTGATGTGGAATCAACCAATCTACATCAGATTGTTGCATATGATGCTTTTCAAGCACTTCACCAACCACTTCGCTTAATTTGCTAACAGCCACACGAAATACTTCATTACCCTTCATTTCAACGGCTGCAACACCCGCAGCATCAACGCGAAAATCCACTTTTTTACCTGGTGCATTGCCTTCATATTTATGTTCAGCCATCAACAAATGCCGATACGAACCATCACAATGCAATACAGAGCCAATGATGCCGCCCTGCACTTCTTTGGCTTCTAAAACCACAGCGCCAGCACCGTCACCAAACAACACGCAGGTATTGCGATCTGTCCAATCCACAATACGTGACATAGATTCTGCACCAATCAACAAAACTCGCTTAAACATACCAGAGCGCATCATGCCATCCACTTGAGCCAAACCATAAACAAAGCCCGAGCAAACTGCTTGAATGTCCCAAGCTGGAAAATCTTTCCCACCTAGTTTGTATTGCACAATACTCGCTGTTGATGGAAAAATCATATCGGGTGTGGTTGTGGCAACCACCAATGCATCAATGTCATTGATTGTAATGCCCGCATCCTCTAAAGCTTGGTTTGCAGCAGCAGCTCCCAAATCAGATGTTTGTTGATCTTCTGCAAGGATATGTCGTTGCGTGATACCTGTACGATCACGAATCCATTCATCGGAGGTATCTACCATGGTAGATAACTCTTCATTACTTAAAATTCGTTCAGGCAAATAACCACCAACACCAATAATATGGGTTGTTAAGTTCATGCTACATCTGCCATTTGATTCATGCTCTCTACTGTACGCTCAATAAGCTTTGCTTCAACTTCCCGAATAGCCACATCAATGGCACAAGCATAAGCATAAGCATCTGCAGAGCCGTGACTTTTCACCACGATGCCATTTAAACCCAAAAGAGGTGCGCCATTATGTTCGCTTGGGTGTAAGGAATCTTTCACCCTACGCAATGCACTACCAGCCAATAAAGCTCCAACTTTGGCAACCAGGGATGATGTCAGCTCTTGTTTAATTTGCGTTAACATCAATTTTGCCAAGCCTTCCATGGACTTCAAAGCAACATTGCCCACAAAACCATCACATACAACCACATCCACTTTATCTGTGAATATGTCTGTACCTTCGACATTACCAATGAAGTTTAAATTTGATTCACGCAAACGCGCCGCTGCGACTTTAATCACATCCGTGCCCTTGATATCTTCAGAACCGATATTTAGCAAACCAACACGTGGTGATTCAATGCCTTCCGCCGCTTGCAAGTAACAACTTCCCATCACAGCAAATTGCACCAAATGCTCCGAAGAACAATCAACATTGGCGCCAATATCAAGGAAGAAGGTGCTTCCTCCTGCGGCTGGAATCATGGATGATACAGCAGGGCGATCAATGCCAGGCAAAGTCTTTAAAATAAACTTAGAAATGGCCATCAAAGCACCTGTATTCCCTGCACTTACCATGGCATCCCAGTCGCCATCGCGCAGAGCACGTGCACCAACATGAATAGAAGACTGCTTTTTACGACGCAAGGCAACCGCTGGCGGGTCACACATCTCAATCACATCCACCGCTGGAATGATATCCACAACACCTTCCAAGCCTTTCTCACGCAACACTGGAAGCAATATTTCTGGTTGCCCACAAATACCGAATTTAACAGCTTTATTTTGTTTGGAGAGCACCTGAGACAATGCATCAATGACAACATGAGGGGCATGATCCCCACCATGCCCATCAACTAAAATTCGACTTATATTGGCCTCATCCATAGGAGGCATTAAGCTTCCGCTTTCTCAAGAACCTCACGGCCTTTGTATTGACCACAGCCTTGGCATGCATGATGAGGGCGCATAGTCTCGCCACACTCAGGGCACTCGCTCATTGCTGCAACAGTAATACCATCATGGGAACGACGCATATTACGTTTTGATTTACTGGTTTTTCTCTTTGGAACTGCCATTTCACTTACTCCTACTCATTAACTGACGCTTTCCATGAATAAATATACTCATCATTAAGCATCAAATTTCATTTTTGCCAATGCCGCAAAGGGATTATCACTATCACCACCGTTACACTGACACACATCATGATTGAGGTTCACACCACAACCCTGACACAAACCTTTACACGAATCCTTACATATTACACAAGGCTTCCATGCCAACCAAACTTCTTCACGCAAAACATCCACCAAATTCAATATTCCAGGTGGTGAAAGCACCTCTATATCCGCACGCTCTTCCTCATCCATAGTAAGCTGCTCTTCAAGCGCATAGCTCCGCATAGAATCGTTTTTGACCGCCCATTCAAACTCGCTCGCACAACGATCACACTGTCGCAATACCGATACTGACCACTCACCACGCAAAGTGTAAACATCATACGCCCGCTCAATCATTCCCTGCCAATGGGCATCATGACACACATCCGGCAAAGCATTAACATCACCAATATCTGCATCCATCAAAGTCGCCGTAGAAATATCCATATCCCATGATTTTCCTGCTGCTGAAATATCCTGAAGATTGATGCAAACCTTATGTGACACACAGCCTCCACTCTAGCCAAACGACTAAAGAAGGCGGCATTATGGTTATAGACTAGCGATGGTCAAGCACCCTGCATGAGATGTGGAAAACTACAGTCATTATACAAAACACAATCTCTACTGAACTACTTGCAAAAGTCTGGATGGATAAGGTACAATTCCACTTTGAGTGAATTTGTAAGTGGCTACTTTATATTTCAATTTTTTGACAAATACTTCAAGAGCATCTATTCCATGGTAGATGTACACGAAAAAAAATGTAGGGTAAGGATCTTATGGTACAAGGAACAAGCACAGACGAAGCAAACCGCCTTATGCAAACAGTGTCTTTTGAACTGGACACTGACCTTCGACTGCACCCTCAAAAACTTACACTCGGTAAAGCTGAACTTCTAACCGATGCTCTAACACTGCCATTTACTGATATTGAAAAGCGTTTGAGTCAATACATTTCAGGCAGTTCTAGCGATGAAAAACTTTTATTGCAGAAAGTTATTAAATCATATCTAGCCAAACTCAATGCGAATCCAATGATTCCACTGCATTACAGACTCAAAGTATTAGGAAGATTTGAGCGCGAGTTGGAACTATTTGATGCTGAAATGACAGCAGCAGTACTCAATGCTCACAAAATCGGTGTCGATCTCGTCCGTAAAGCAGCGCGAAACGAACCTTCCTATTACCATATTTTAGTCGATATGGTCTCTAATGCGTTGGAATTAGCAGTTAAAATGTTGCGCATTGGCCTTGAGAAATATCAATCCCCCGCAGTCCTTACAACCCGGCAAGTGTTTGACCTTATGCGTCTTGGTCTGAGTGTTATTCCTGCGCTTAATCAACAAGATATATCTGAGAAAAAACGTCTGTTTCAAGCTGTTGCTAATCATGAAATGGTACGCATGTTGGACTTTTACAGTAAAACACCCCATGAACAACAAATTATATGGCAAGAATTACAACATCACACTGGTGTTCTAAAGCCTTATTTCCTCCGTAAGGCTGACAAACCAAAAAAAGTATCTGATGGAACTTTTATTATCACTTACTGTAGTCGACCCAATGATGCAGCAAAAGTTACATCATCATTACCAGATGAGATTAACAGTGATCTAATTATTATGACTGCTGATCATTTTGTTGAACGGTTAATTACAGCCGTTGATCGCGTCGAAACAGTTTTAAAAAACCCAGATTTACAACGCAATGATTTGCATACCGAAGAAGCACTACACGGCACTATTATTGGCGGTAATGCTATTCTAACTACTTTACGTAGCCGCAATAGAAAAGCCGATCGCCAAACATATGCAGGCACACGCGTGGTCATTGAATGGGACGCTGCAAAAGCCTTTAAGGAAGCAAATGAAGCACAACTTTTGGATGAGTATGAGTTTGCCCCATCCGATCATATGACACCTGAAACGTGGTCTATCGTTGATATCAGCCAAAGCGGAACTGGGCTTGAAAGGTTGGGGAAGCAAATCCCTTCATCAGCTGTAAGCTCTCTGATCGGTATGAGTTGGATACCTCACAATAAAGAGCCAATGCTAGGCATTGTTAGCTGGCTCAAAGAAGTTAAATCTGGCGAACAGCGCATGGGCATTCACTTCTTTAAAGATGAATTCAAGATGTATCAAGGTATGATTATGGGCGGCTCAGTAGATGATAAATCCTTGGCTCGCAGCTGGCCTGTATTGGTCAAACCGGGAAAACGTTATCATACAGCTGTCTTCCCCGACTGCCGTATATATAAAAACATGACATTTATACTCAGGCAAGATGGTAAGGGCGCTTACTTTAAAGTTGTCGAAATAACCAAAGGCGGTGCCAATTATTGCATCTGCTCCATTACACCTGCCAAAGAACTAAAAACCAAACAAAACTTTGATTTTGATAGCTAGCCCGCATTTGTCCTAAAAAACTTTTCGCGATAAAACTTCAATTCGGCAATGGATTCACGTACATCCGCCAGAGCCAAATGCTCCCCTGCCTTTGCTGGCACTTCAACATCAGGATGCCAGCGCTTAATCAATTCTTTGACCGTACTAACATCAATATTTCGATAGTGTAAATAAGCTTCTAATGTTGGCATATAAGGCACCAAAAAACGCCGATCTTGGTGAATTGAGTTACCACAAAGTGGTGATACTCCTTTGGGCACATAGGCTTTAATAAAATCCAAACTTTGTTGTTCAGCGTCAAGCATCGAAACCGTTGAACTTCGTACTCTTTCCGATAGGCCTGAGTTGCCATGATGCTCTTTGCACCAATCACCCATCGCATCCAATACAGAATCAGGTTGATGAATCACGATATTTGGACCTTCTGTCACAATATTTAATTGCCCATCGGTAATAATCGTGGCAATTTCAAGAATGGTATCGATATTCGGATCAAGGCCTGTCATTTCCAAGTCCATCCAAACCAAATAGTCTTTGCACTGCTGATTCATCGTAACACCTCTGAGTATCTTGCTTTTAATACCTGTGAAAGCACCTGCGATTGTTTATCCCATGCGCGCCGGATAGGATAATGTCGCCGTAAATAAATAAATTTCTCAGCTAGAGCATCTCTATCAAGGTTTGCACAACCCACCAAAGCCCTATGATCTTGTTTGATACAATACATGCCACTTACCTTATCATGCAAAGCTGACCAAGATTCAAGCGGCTCATCGTGAAGGCACGAAACATCGGGCAAATCATCACTCATATGCCATACAGGTTCAACCTTCAAATAATCACACATCGCTTCATAAATATACTGTGTATTCGCAGCCTTCCCATCCAACGAGTGTCCCGCAATATGTGGTGTCGCAATCACACATTGTTTATGCCCTAACAATTCACGCGAAATGTTTGGCTCACCCTCCCAACAATCCAAAACAGCATACACATCCTGTTTACGATTCATCCAAGCCAACAAAGCAGTATTATCAACACAAGCACCACGCGCCGCATTGATAACCACCTTGCCTTGAAATGATTTCAAGTGCACATCATCCAATAAGTGATACGTTTTATCTTGGCCTTCAGAAATCAACGGCGTATGTAATGTTATGATATCAGCTTGACACAACAGCTCACTCAAACTTACAAAACCTTCATCACCTTCTAAACGTTGACGTGGAGGATCATTGACCAACACCTTGATACCTAACGCCCTACAAATATTAACAAGCTGGCCGCCAATGCGCCCTGCCCCAATCACGCCCAAAACCATCAATGACAAATCAATTTTGTGCTGCATGTGCAATTCTAATAAGGCAGCCAATATATATTCTAAAACAGAGCCAGTCGATGAGCCTGCAGCTGTTGCCCAAGCAACACCATGAGCATCAAGCCATGTTTTATCATAATGGTCATCGCCAATAGTTGCTGTTCCAGCAAACCGCACGTTTGAACCTGCAAGCAACGCTCCATTAACCTTTGTGCCCGTTCTCGTTAATAATATATCAATATCTTTTACTGTTTCAGCTGTAATATCTTTGGGCGGCAACACACATAAATCAACATCATAGCCTGACAAGTGTGCGCATGCCGATTGCACACCCCAAATATGTTCATCAGCAATTATTTTTAGTGGTTTTAACGCCAATTCATGCATCCAAAGCTATAATTTTCTGTATCAATCGCGTTGATGAATAACCGTCCAAAAATGCAATAGTTGTCACCTCACCACCAGCAGCTTGCACAACATCTGCCCCAACAATATTATCAATTGTGTAATCACCACCT
The DNA here is from genome assembly GCA_030950875.1 of Mariprofundaceae bacterium. Lineage (GTDB taxonomy): Bacteria > Pseudomonadota > Zetaproteobacteria > Mariprofundales > Mariprofundaceae. The sequence goes on from JAUZQS010000057.1 coordinate 6,379, forward strand.
TTCACCAAAACATCAGGCAGTAAAGCCGAAATTAAATTGAGGGGTGTATCTTCTGAAAAAACCACAACCTTATCGACAGGTTTTAAAGCCATTAACATCATTGCTCGGTCCTTTAAAGAGTTGATAGGACGTCCATTACCCTTCAGGCGACCAATAGAAGCATCATCATTTAAACCAATAATTAGTATATCACCGAGTGCTTTAGCATCTTGCAAATAGGCGATATGCCCAGGGTGTAATAAATCAAAACAGCCATTGGTAAACACCACTCGCTTGCCTTGCTCTTTCCATATTTTACGCTGTTGGCAAAGCTTTTCCAATGCCAGTAATGAATCCTCCATTATTTCGATCGCAAGCGTAACAAATCAACAACCGCAGTAACCCCTTTCACTGCTTTGGTCAATTCCATAGCACGATAACGCTGCGCTTCTGATGCCAATATACCTTGCAAATAAACCTTTCCAGCAACAGTTTCAACATGCAAACTCACGCCACTTACCAGTTTATCGTTAAAAAACTTAGTCTTTACCTGTGCTGTAATCCAACTATCACTAAACAAGCTACTTGTAGATGGCTCGCCGACATATAATTGATTATCAACATCTTTCACACCCTGAACAGAACGCGTTATAAGTAACGCACGATCAATATGTGACCTGCTAGGCAAATAACCAGTCAATATCACAGTACCTTCAAGCACTTCAATACTCACCCAGCGTGATGGCATATCTTTCTCAGCTAGCAAACGGGCATCAACCTCAGTTGCAATGCTAACATCATCAAAGTG
>JAUZQS010000058.1 GCA_030950875.1 Mariprofundaceae bacterium
ACATACCAATGATGCACCCTCGACGATGACGCGTATGGTGAATATGGGCATTGAATCTTTTTTGGTCGGCTCTGCTGTTAATTTGGTGACAGCGCAACGTTTGGGTCGCCGAACATGTAAGGAGTGTTCTGAACCCATTGACGTGCCTGCTGAGGCATTAATCAATGCGGGCATAGCAGCGGAAGAAATTGGCTCGTTTCAACCAATGCAAGGTAAAGGTTGCAATACGTGTAATGGGACAGGCTATAAAGGGCGTGTAGGTATTTATCAGGTGATGCCTATCACGGATGAAATTCGTGATGCTGTATATGCTGGAAAAAATTCAGATGATATTAACGATATTGCAGTTTCTCAAGGTGTTAAAACATTGCGTATGGCGGCTTTGAATAAAGTGCGTGATGGTTCGATTTCACTTGAAGAATGTCTGCGTGTAACGGTAGGTGATTGATGGCGATTTTTAACTGGACAGCAAAAACAAGGCAAGGTCAAAGCAAGGCTGGTGAGCTTGATGTTGCCAATAAAGATATCGCGATGGCAACCTTGCGTAGACAAGGTCTCACTGATATTAAAGCGAAGAAAAAACCGATAGAAATTGAGATTTTTCCTGAGAAAGTGGAAGACAAGGACATCTCTATCTTTTTTCGCCAACTATCGACGATGATCAATGCAGGCTTGCCTTTGGTGCAGTGTTTTGAACTTGCCGAGCGTGGCTCTGATAAAAAAGCTATGGCAAAACTGTTGAAGGGTGTGCGTCTAGAGCTGGAAGGCGGTACGCCATTGGGGGAAACGTTGCGAAAGTTTCCGAAAGAATTTGACCGCTTGACATGTTCATTGGTGGAAGCTGGCGAGCAAGGTGGTATTCTGGATAGTATTCTATTGCGTTTGTGTACGTATAAAGAAAAAGCTATCGCACTTAGAAGTAAAATTAAATCGGCAATGATTTATCCGGTTGCAATTTTGGCGGTCTCTTTCATTGTGACTTCGATTTTGATGATTTTTGTGATTCCAGTATTTAGTGATATATTTTCGTCATTTGGCGCTGAATTGCCAGGACCTACAAAAATAGCCATGGCTATTTCGGATCTATTTGTAGAATATTGGTATGTCGTTTTATTTACACCATTTATTTTAATTTGGGCAATAAAAGCAATTTACAAAACTCCGCAAGGACATTATCAGTTGGATAAATTATTGTTGAACTTACCTGTGATTGGTGATGTTTTGCGCAAAGGCGCAGTAGCGCGTTTTTGCCGGACATTTTCAACGCTTACAGCAGCAGGCGTACCAATTTTAGAGTCTTTGGATACAGTAGCGGAAACATCGGGAAACTTGGTGATTGAAAATGTTATTTTAACTTGTAAGGATTCGATTAGCCAAGGCATGACGCTGACGCAACCTCTGGAAGAAAGTAAGATATTTCCTATCATGGTGACGCAAATGATTTCCATTGGTGAGCAAACAGGTAGCTTGGAAGAAATGTTGTCTAAAATCGCTGATTTTTATGAAGAGGAAGTGGATGTTGCGGTAGATAGCATGACGGCGTTGATGGAGCCTATTATTATGTCTTTCTTGGGCGTAGTGATTGGTGGTTTAGTTATTTCGATGTATCTACCTATCTTCCAGATGGCCTCGGTCGTATAAAAGTTGATTGGGGAAGTGCTGATTCACGCATGAAACACTCCTTTAGGCCCTTCTCGTGAATCCATGACAATAGAGCTTGAAAATCGTAGCCAGCTATTGCAGTTGCTGTTGTGGCGCGGCATGGCGATGGTGCTTATTTTATTGATGGTAAATTGGTTTTACCTGCCCAATATTGCTTTGGATTATCACCAGTTATTAGCATATATAGCGTTGTTATTTGTAGTATTTTCAGTAACCCAGAGTTTTTTCTTTCGTCGCCAGTGGCCTGTAAGCATTCAGTTATTTTTTCAGTTTTTTTCAGATATATTGCTGGTTTCATTATTGGTATTTGTTACGGGAGGGTATGAAAGCCCGTTCATTTTGTTGTTTGGCTTGGTGATTGTCGCGGCGGGAACACAGGCAAATGTATTACTGGTGTTAAGTATCGCTGTGCTTGCCTGCATGGGCTATTTAGCTGCCATTTATAGCTTTGCATGGTGGCAAAGTGTGTTGCTGCCACTAGATGCGACATTAACGCTTCTTTTACAAATATCGGTATTGCTATTGGTGGGCGGTGTCATGGCAGTTATTTCACGCCGGCATGCGGCACTCAGTGATAAAAGTCGGCATGCGGCTCAGCAACATCAAGACTTTCAGGCTTTGCACACGCATTTGATGGCATCAATGCAAGAGGGTGTATTGGTCTTGGATGAGCAGCTAACGATTCGTGATAGTAATCCTGCGGCGCGGGCTATTTTTCAGGTGTCAGAAAATTCACAGTTAAAAGTTACTGAACTGTATTCTTTTCCTCAGCAGGTTGTACGTTTTCTGAAAAGCTCTGCTGGAGAAGAAAGTTACCGCTGTGAATGGCGACAGGATAAGGCGGAATATTTGATAACAGTTGGCAAATTTTCAGAATTATACGCGGGGGCTTGCTGGTGGTTAACACTGACGGATGTGAGTGAATTGCGTGGTTTGGAGAAGGAAGTCGTTGAGCATCAGAAATTAGCTGCTATGGGTCGTATGGCAGCGATGTTGGCACATGAACTACGGAACCCCATGCAAACCATTGCTCAGGCAGTTGAGCTTGTGAGCCGTGTGGGGGAAAAGCAACAGCTTGATATCCAACGTATTATTAGCGAAGAAATATTGCGTTTAAATCGTTTGGTGACGGATATGCTTGATTATACCAAGCCACTAACGCCGAAACCAAAAGATATTGAGGTGTTTGATTTACTTATTGCATCGGTTGAGCAGGTAGATTCAGAGCAAAAATATTTTATTGATTTGGAGTGTGATGTGGGGATATTGAATATTGATGCGGATCATATGCGCTTGGTATTGGATAATTTATTGCGCAATGCGGTCTTATCAAGTCCTGCACCACATTCGGTGTCACTACATGTATCAGAGCATGCTGGGCATTGGCAATTTACTGTGACCGATCATGGTGGTGGGATTCCTGAGTCTATACGGGCACAGATTTTTGAGCCTTTTGCATCGCAGCGAGCTGGAGGAACTGGTTTGGGTTTGGCAACTGTATGGCAAGTCTGCCATGTCAATCAATGGCAAATTGATGTAGAAAGTGATGCTGATACAACAACATTCCGTGTATGGTCTGAGCATGCAGAGCGGGAGTCATATGGCTGATATTTTATTGGTAGAAGATGAGGCTAATGCGCGGCAAGTATTATCTTTGAATCTGGAATCTATGGGACACTTGGTCACGTCATGTGGTGGTGTGGAAGAGGCGAAAGCTGCTTTATCATCAACTTCATTTGATGTGATTTTGACAGATTTGCGTATGGATGATCGTGATGGGGGGCTGGATGTTGTGCGTATGGCAGCGGAGCGATGCCCACAAGCAAGTGTATTGCTGTTAACGGCATATGCCAGCTCAGAAACAGCCGTGGCAGCGATGCGTGAGGGCGCATTTGATTATTTAACCAAGCCAGTTTCAAGTGAGGAATTAGAAAGTGCTGTTGAGCGGGCTTTGGCGGCGATGATGAATGACCAAAAAGAGCTCTCTAGAGCCTCACCTTTAGTGAAAGCGAAAAATAAAAGTAGCCGTCTTGATGTAGAGAAAGATGATTTTTTGATATCTTGTTCAGATGTGATGCAACGCGTGAAAGAGCGGCTTTTGCGTGCTGCCAAACGTGATTTTACAGTGCTAATTTCTGGAGAATCAGGAACGGGGAAAGAACTGGCAGCTCGTTTTGTGCATCAACATTCCCCACGTCATGAAGGGCCTTTTGTAGCAGTGCATTGCGGAGCCATTCCCGAGGGTTTATTTGAATCTGAATTGTTTGGGCATCGAAAGGGTGCCTTTACCAGTGCTGATGCCAATCGCACAGGGCTGATTGAATCAGCGCAGGGGGGCACGTTATTTTTAGATGAAATTGGTGATATGCCATTAAATATTCAAGTGAAACTATTGCGTGTTTTGCAGGAAAAAAGTTTTCGGCCTGTGGGTGCAGATGTAGAGAAAATAGCAGATGTGAGAGTTGTAGCTGCGAGTAATCGCGATTTGGCTGAAGAAGTGAAACATGAGCGCTTTCGTGAAGACTTATTTTATAGGTTGAATGTTGTGCCTGTACATATGCCTGCTTTGCGCCAACGGCGCGAGGATATTCCCGATTTGGTTGAGGCATTGATTAAACGGGCGGGTGGAAATGTGGATGTGCCTGATGTATGCATGAAGCGACTAATGAAGTTGCCATTGCTGGGGAATGTTCGGGAGCTAGAAAACTTATTACAACGTTTGATTGCATTGTCGGATGAGCATGAATTGGATGTATCATTGCTGGATGAATTTTATGCAGCCAGTGATGAAACAGGTATTAGTCTGGATACCATGCAACGTGCCGATAGTAATTTGGATGAGGTTGTTGAGGGTGTGGAACGGCAGCTTGTTTCGGAAGCTTTGGTGGAAACGCATGGCAATGCGACACAAGCAGCAAAATTATTGGGCATTAGTTTTCGTTCGATACGTTATCGCATGAAAAAATTGCGAATGAAAGGCGATTGATATGGATGTGCAAAGCTTTGTGGTTTTGATGTGTGGGGTTGTGGGCTTGATGGTTGGTAGTTTTGCCAATGTTTGTGTGTATCGCATTCCGCGTGGTGAATCGGTGGCATTCCCTGGCAGTCATTGTCCATCATGCCACCATGATATCGCTTGGTATGATAATATACCGTTGCTTTCATGGCTTATCTTAGGCGGAAAATGTAGGCATTGTTCAGGCCGTATTTCAGCGCGTTACCCAGTTCTTGAAGCCTTGATGGGCATTAGTTGGGCTTGGCTAGCATATCACTATGGCTTCAATCCATTATTATTACAGGCGATTATCTTAATTAGCCTATTGTGGATTTTAACGTTGATTGACCTTGAAACGGGGCTATTACCCAATATTTTGACCTTACCAGGTATTGCCGTTGGGTTGTTATTTGCTTGGTGGTTTGGTTTTTTCCTAGAAGCGGCGATGGGTGCAGTTGCAGGTTATGGTGTGTTCTGGCTGGTGGCGCGGATTTTTCTGTTGCTTACAGGTAAAGAGGGCATGGGTTATGGTGATTTTAAATTACTGGCTATGCTTGGGGCATTTATGGGCTGGCAGGCCTTGCCATTTATTGTATTTGTATCGTCTTTTGTGGGGGCAATTGTTGGCATTGTATATTTAAAAGTCGCGAATAAAGATAGGCAAACCCAAATTCCATTTGGCCCTTACTTAGCCTTGGCGGGTATGTTGTACTTTGTATGGGGTGAGCAGTTTTTACACTGGTATATGGCACTGATTATGGGCAAACAAGGGCTTTAATGTTGTGGCGCACACGATGACACGAGCCATTGCCTTAACGGGAGGCATCGGCAGTGGCAAAAGTACGGTTGCCAAGATGTTTTCTGATATGAAGGTTCCCGTGCTTGATTTGGATGCTGTAGGGCGAGTTTTGCTTGATAAACCCAAGGTGCAAGTACGTTTGGTAGAGGCTTTTGGCTC
>JAUZQS010000059.1 GCA_030950875.1 Mariprofundaceae bacterium
ACATCGGATAATAAATTACCATGTGTCAACATCACGCCTTTGGGGTGCCCTGTTGTGCCTGATGTGTAAATCAGTGTCGCCAAATCATCTCGTTTCGGGCATGCAGCCTGCAGCTTCCCATCCCACGATTCATCGCTAACAATCGCAGTCAATGAATTGCTCTCGCCATGGAATGCCACCATTGGTTTATCATAGCCATCCAGTTTTGCCTGCTGTGCGCCCTCTTCTACCAATAGTAGTGAGCACCCCGCATCATCAAAAACATAGCGCACAGCTTCAGAGCTATCTGTAAAATACGCAGGTACAGTCACCGCCCCAATGCGTAAAATAGCAAAATCAGCAATCAACCATTCTGGACAATTATGCCCCAATATTCCCACACGATCACCCGACTTAACACCTTGTTTCTCTAGCCATGCTGCCACACGCAAAACCGCTTGTTGTACCTTAATGCGTGAGCATTGCACCCATTCACCATTGTCTTTGCGAAAGCGCAATAAAGGCTTATCCAACCATTCCGAAGGTGAAGCCAACAACAAATCAGGCAAACACGAGGCTTGTTCAGCTCGTTTTAGACCTGTACATTCTTTAGTATGAAATAAGTGCGTTGATGAGGATTTTTCCGCCTGTGATAGATCATTTCTATCACTGGCTGAAAAAGTTTCATCGGCACTAGGCGAGTTCATCTAACACCTCTAAATTCACAGGTAATTCTAAGCCCAAGTCGGCAATGCTCTGACGTAATTCGGAGCGTTCGCGCGCGGAAAAATAACACAATAAACCACCACGAAACGGCGGGAACCCAATGCCATAAACCAATGCTGCATCCAGATATTCCGCATTATCTAACACGCCTTCTTCAAGGCATCGCAAAGATTCAACCAACATCGGAATCAGGCATGCATCAATCACTTGCTGAGCATCCATCACAAAAGCATTATCTTTCATATTCGCATCAAACTCTTTTTCTTGCACAGCATTGACATGCTCTCCCAACGATATATCCGATGGTAAGTAACCATCCAATGCTTCACTCACGCCTTGGCATTTACCTTTTTTATAGACATAAAATCCCGAGCCGCTTTTTTCACCAAGCAGCCCATCCTCCACCATCTTGGCAAACCAATCAGGCATCGCAAACTGGCCATTTCCAGCCAGTGCGCCGCTTAAATGCTCGCCCACATGCAAACAAATATCCAAACCCACTCTGTCTGCCAATTCAATGGCTCCCATGGGCATCCCGAAAGTTTTTAATACGCCATCAATATGCTGTGCCGACTGCCCTTTCTCTAACAGTCGCAATGCTGCTGTCATGAATGGCATCAAACAGCGGTTGACCAAAAAACCTGGTCGATCTGCTACAATCACAGGAAATTTTCCCCAAGCCACAGCCAATGCTGCCACCGTCTGCAATGTTTTCTTCGTGGTTTTATTGCCGGCAATAATTTCTACCAACGGCATCTTCGGTGCAGGGTTAAAAAAGTGTAAGCCAGCCAAACGTCCAGGATATTTCAAATCAGCTTGTTGCTCACTTAATGATAACGAAGATGTATTGCTTAATAATAATGTCTGGCGACTCACTTGTGCTTCAACATCTGTCCAAAGTGACTTTTTCACTTCTATTTTTTCCAAAATTGCCTCAATCACCACATCAGAAGAAGATAGTCCGCTGCTATCCAAGCTTGGGCGAATACGTTGCAAACGTTGTTGCCCGTACTGAGCATCGCGCTTGGCAACAACGGATGCTGATTGAAGGCCACGACTCAAGGCTTCTGGTGACACATCATGTAAATCCACCGTGCCATTTTTGGCAGCGACCCAAGCGATACCACTACCCATTACACCTGCACCATACACCGCGGTATGTTGCAATTTGGCGGCTATCACTTTGCCTTTTTTCACCGCATCCTGATGTTTTAAAGCTTCCCCCAAAAAGAACACCCGAATCAAATGTTTGCACGTGGGCGTAACGGCTAAGCGCCCTATCGAATCGGCTTCCCACGCATAAGCAGCATCTTCAGAGAGCCCTGAAATAGCACGCAAGGCATGAAGCGCCCCCATCAATGCAGGATAAGCTTGATCCATATCCAAATCTTGGAATCGCGCCCGTAATTTTCGCTCTGCCAACATAAAAAACACCTGCCGAACAGGCCATAGGGCAAACCACCTTGGCTTGATACTACCCACTTTTGCCTTGCCTCGTACGACAAACTGATCAATTGCTTGCTCCAGCTGCTCCTTATGACACAATATATCTGCCAAACCAATACGTTTGGCTCGCTTAGCATCAATAATTCGCCCACTTAAAATCATTTGGGTCGCGACTGTCCAGCCAACCCTTTGCGGCAAACGTACACAACCACCAAAACCAGGGTGAATACCAATTTTTATTTCTGGCAAGCCCATACGGGTTTTATCATCATGAACGGCAATAATATAATCGCATGCCATTGCCAGCTCCAAGCCACCGCCCAAGCACACACCTTGCACCACAGCCACAGATACACTGGGCAACTGCTCAATACGCCGACAAACCAACTGCCCGCGTTTTGCCAATGCGCTGCCTTGTTCGGCATCGTCTACCGCTGCAATAGCATGAATATCTGCACCAGCAATAAAGCAACCTGCCAGTTCACTTTGCAAAATCAAAAGCGCCGGCGTATTTTCCTCCAGCTCACTTAAATAACTTTCCAAAGCTTCCATACATACTTCATCGAGCACATTGACGGGCTTATCAGTGCGAGAGAATGATAAAATCGCCCGTTCTTTTTTGCGTTTTAATTGAATCACCGATTTCACTGCCATGGCTCACTCCCTACCAATGTTGCACCACCCTGCCCACCACCAATACATAGGCTTGCCAGCCCCAAACCACCAGCTTCTCGTTTTAACTGCCGCATCAATGTTAAAATCAGTCTTGCCCCTGTCATACCTACAGGGTGCCCCATAGCAATCGCGCCACCATGCACATTGAGCTTATCTGTATCGGGTGCACCCATCGCCACATCCTCACCCCATGCTTTCTTGGCAAATCGTTTGGAATTCATGGCTTTCAGATTAGATAATACTTGTGCTGCAAACGCTTCATTGATTTCCACTCTTGCCATGTCGCGCATATTCAAGCCCGACTCCGATAAAACACGGTGAGAGGCATGCACTGGCCCCATTCCCATACGTTCTGGGTCACAACCGGAATAAGCCCAGTCATGAATATATCCCAAAATAGGCCAGCCTTCAGCCTCAGCCTTTTCCCTATGCGAAATAAGCAACATCGCTGCACCATCGGTGATTTGCGAGCTATTGCCTGCTGTCACCGTGCCCAATGGTTTTTCAAATGCAGGGCGTAAACGTTTCAATGCTTTCATGCTTTGCTCAGCACGCACCCCTTCATCCCTATGAACTGGCGCATAGGATGAACCTGCAAACAGATGCATCACTTCCTCATCATACCAGCCGGAATCCCACGATGCGGCAGTGCGCTGATGACTCTGCAAGGACCACTCATCCTGCTCTTTGCGTGAAATAGCAAATTCGCGCGCCAATACTTCCGCTGTCTGCCCCATACCCAAATGAACCACAGGATCCATCAAACCTTCCATCAACGAAATACGTGGCTTCCAAGGTGCTTGCATAACACCCAACACGGCCTTTAAACGCGATGGGATATCTCTGGAGCGTTGCAATACGGCCATCTTTTCACGGAATTTATCATGGAATAATAGTGGCGCATGGGTCATGGATTCGACACCGCCAGCCAAGATAACATCGGCACGCCCAAGCTGTATTTTCTCCGCAGCATCGGTAATGGCCTGCATACCCGACGCACAATTACGGTGCACTGTATGCGCAGGAACAGCACGCGGAACACCTGCCTGCAAAGCAATCACACGGGCAATATTGGTCGCTTCTGCTGGTTGAATTACATTGCCAATAATCACTGCATCAACATCATCACGGGTAAGTCGTGAGCGCACCAAAAGCTCCCGCACAGCCTGCATACCCAAATCAACTGCTGAAAGCCCTGCAAGCGCTCCACCCATTTTCCCCAAAGGCGTTCGGATGCCCGCCACCACTACAATTTCGCGTTTATTATCTTTCATGCAAGCTCCCAATATTTAATACCTAGATCCTGCAAGTGTTTACACATACATAGCGCAACCTCTTGATTCACCTGGACTATTGAAAAAACACTCATCACCAATAAGGTGACCACGTGTTTTTTCAATACGCCATATAAACCAACATCTTACACTCTGCACG
>JAUZQS010000006.1 GCA_030950875.1 Mariprofundaceae bacterium
GCACCTGTTCTTTATCTGTTTTCACCCGAACCAATAAAAGATGCAGACGAGGAATGGCTGAAACAGCAACAAGCAGGCACCCAATATGTCTATCCTCATATTGGTCAGCTTTGGTTAACAGCACGGTTGCTACTGAATAAGAGAAATGGTCAGTTTACCATGCCAGATGATGCGCGCCCTTTGATTGAAGGTGTCTATGGTGAAGATGTGCAAGATGATATTCCATCAGCATTGCAGGAAGCCTCATGGGAAGCTGAAGGAAGGGATTTAACACATAGTAGTATGGCTAATCTGAATGTGTTGAAATTAAATAAGGGATACACGCGTTCCAGTGGTGATTGGGATGAAGAAACACGTATTCCCACACGGTTGACAGAAATAGAAACGGTATCGGTTGTGCTTGTCCGGTTTGTATGCGGGCAGTTGCGACCTTATGCTGAAGGCTTTCATCATGCGTGGGCTTTGAGTGTGGTGAATATCCCCGCCTATGAATGGGAGAAAGTCAGTCAAACGATTCCGACTCATATCAAACCATTGGTGGATGCATTGAAAAAAGAAGAAAAAGCATTGCGTTGGCTGGAAGTCTTTCCCCTTATGGATGAAACAAATGAGTACTACAGTCAGAGTGGTGGGTGGCAATCGGAAACAGGAGAAGTAGCATGAATTTTAATCTAATCAATGACGCATGGATTCCAGTTGTTCGCCAGGATGGCTCGAACGATAAAATTATGCCCTGGCAGATTACTGAGCGCGACAATCCCGTGATGGAAATCAATGCGCCTCGCCCTGATTTTCAAGGGGCTCTGTATCAGTTCATGATCGGACTGCTGCAAACCTGTTTTGCGCCTGAAGATGAAGATGAGTGGCTGGAGTCTTGGGAAGAAACACCTACCCCTGAAGCGTTACAGGAAGCCTTTGAAAAAGTAGCAGAGGCATTTGAGTTATTTAACCCTGATGGGGCGGCATTTATGCAGGATCTTAATTTTCCGGATGGCGAGTCAAAGCGAATTTCTGCGCTGCTTATTGAGGCTCCTGGAACCAAGACGATTAAAGATAATTTGGATCACTTCATTAAACGAGGGCAGGCCAATGGCTTCTGTTCCAGTTGCGTAGCAACCGCATTATTTTCTTTGCAACTGAATGCGCCCAGTGGAGGGCAGGGGCATAGGGTAGGTTTACGGGGAGGAGGCCCATTGACTACATTAATGATGCCTTCCGAATCAGATGAATCATTGTGGAGGAAGCTGTGGTTGAATGTACTTAATGACGAGGAGATTAAAAGCACATCGAACATCCTGAATTGCTCTGTATTACCGTGGATGGGAAAAACAAGGGTGTCCGATAATAAGCAATCAATCACCACGCCTGAATCAGTGCATCCGCTGCAAATGTATTGGGGAATGCCGCGCAGAATCAGGCTGCATAAACCTGATAATCAGGGTGTTTGCGATATTTGTGGTCAAGGTTCTTCTCCCCTTTTTGATGGCTATGAAACAAAAAACTTTGGAACGAATTATGAAGGTGCATGGGTTCATCCATTAACGCCATATCGATTTGACCCAAAGAAAGAAAAACCACCACTGTCTCTCAAAGGTCAACAAGGTGGCCTCGGATACAGGCACTGGCTGGGTTTGGTGCTTCAGGAACCAGAATCAGGTGATAAGGCAGCAACGATGGTTCGGTTTATCAATGATGAGCGTAGTCATTTGGTTTTTAAAGGACAGCTAGGATCATTGTGGTGTTTTGGTTTTGACATGGATAATATGAAAGCACGTTGTTGGTATGATTCACATTTTCCAATATTTAATCTGAATGATCGTCAAAGAGAAAATCTTATTGACTGGGCAGGTGAACTGATCAGATCAGCCAGAGAGGTTACGAAGATGCTCCGCAGTGCGGTCAAATCAGCGTGGTTCCGCCGTACAGAAGATGTGAAAGGTGATATGAGCATGATTGATGCTCAATTCTGGCAAGCTACTGAAACTGATTTTTACCTATTACTGGATAAACTGGCTAAGTTGCCCGGTGATACGCGCATGGCATCACCAGAGATTTATGACGCATGGTTCAAGGTTCTCCAAAAACATGTTTTTCAAGTTTTTGAGTATGCAACCATGAGTTCGAATCCGGAAGATTTGAATTTGAGACGGATTGTTTTAGCTAATCAGAATTTGAAGAAGAAATTCTATGGTAACAAACACATTAAAACACTCAGGGCAAAAGCGGTTAAAGAGGTGGTTGCATGAAATACGGTTATTTAAGCTCAGAAGAACAGTCCGCATTGTTGCGCTGGTACAAGTGGTTGGATGATAATCGTGGAGATAGAGCCCGATTGCGACGTGCCGAATGTGCCGAAGATGTATTGCTCACCGATGCTTTTTATCATTTCTTGCAACACATGCCTGATAGTTGGCGAAAAAAGAAGCCAATGTTAAGTAGTGCTGCGGTTGCAGGGTTGCTTTCGCATGTCCAATCGGATCATTCAAGTGCTTCTTTTGCAACACTTTTAGGCCGATCAGTCAAAGGTGATAAGCCAGCAATGAGTGAACTTCGCTTTCAGCAATTACAGAAAAGTTCCACGACACAGGATTTTTATCGGCGGATGATGCGGGCAATTCGCCTGCTTGGTGGAAGCGCCAATGTAGTGTCCTTGGGCAATGATATTATTCACTGGCACCGAGAATTTGAAAATAAGATTGATAGAGAACCTGCCAAACGTTTGGCCGTGCGCTGGGCAACTGATTATTTCACTGCATTAAAATAGAAGACAAAGGAGATTGAGAATGAGTCGTTTTATCCAATTACACATGTTGACAGCATATCCACCAGCTAATTTGAACCGTGATGATCAGGGTAGCCCTAAAACTGCAAAAATGGGCGGCTATGATCGCTTACGTGTTTCTTCGCAATGTTTGAAACGTACATGGCGTACATCGGAATCATTTGAGCAGGCACTGGCTGATCACATTGGGACGCGTACCAAGGAAATGGGGCTTAAAGTGTACAGCCGTTTAATCACGAAAGGGATCAAACACAAAGATGCTTTGGAGTGGACGAAGAGCATCGCCAGTGTATTCGGGAAGTTGAAAACATTGTCGAAAAAAGACAAAGAGGCTTTGAAAAAGCTATCAACCGAAGATCGGCAAAAGAAAGAGCTGGTTGAAATTGAAATTGAGCAACTGGCTTTTTTTGATACTCAAGATGAAAATAGAATGCTTACGCTTGCAGATGAAATAGCAGAGCGGAGTGAAGAGCCAAGCAAGGAAGAACTTGTTCTCTTGCGCAATCATGTGGCTTCTGTGGATATAGCTTTGTTTGGACGTATGCTGGCTTCCAGCCCTGCATTCAATATCGAGGCGG
>JAUZQS010000060.1 GCA_030950875.1 Mariprofundaceae bacterium
GGCAGTTATCTTGATCATCGGATTCTTTATCTTGATGGGGATGGCTTGCTTTTTTATTGGTAAAACATACCTCATTTTGAATAAAGATACGATAACACGTGAGTCATTCCCTTTGCCGTTTGGGAACAAGAAATTCTATACCCACAAAGTGAAACGCTTTTATGCCAAAGAAAAAATAAGCACCCGCAAGGGTTACAGCGACGATGAGTTCGCCAACAAAAGTGCTAAGGGTAGTAAAACGGTTAGTTATGAAATGATATTTTTGCTGTATTCCGGGAAAGAAATTCCAGTTTTGAAGTTGCATGAAAAAGAACAAGCCAAGTATATAGAGCAAGAAGTTGAGAACCATTTGAAACTTGAACAGGCAGAAGAGGGTCTTGGATAACAGATTTAAAACCATCTCAAAAACATTCACCACAGAGAGAATCAAAAAAACGTAACTGTTCAACATACCTTGGGGGGTGCGGCTTTAGCCGCGCATTGCTGAAAACGCTACGCGACTAAAATCGCATCCCCGAGACCATTGTTAATGTAGCAGCATCTCATGCTGAATTGTTAAAAAAGCATGGCTATTCATGCCCCATGGATAGAAAAGCTAGTTCGAGCCAGGTAAATCAGTGATGAACTGAATAGCCATGAAAAGGGAGATAGTATGGAATATGTGATTGGTGGTATTGTGCTGCTATTGCTGTACGGCATTGTAATTTATAATAAATTCATAGCATTGCAGGCCAGAGGAGAAGCATCATGGTCGGATATTGATGTGCAGCTAAGAAGGCGATATAACTTAATTCCGAATCTGCTCAATGCTGTAAAAGGCTATATGGATCATGAGAAGAATACGCTGGAAAGCATCACGCAAGCGCGGGTTCAATCCAAGGCTGCATCCAATGTGTTGGAGCAAGGTGCTGCCGAAGCTACGCTGGCAAACGCTATTGGAAAAATCATGATGGTTGCCGAGGCATACCCTGATTTGAAGGCCAATCAAAATTTCATAGATTTGCAACAGCAGCTAGCTGAAATAGAAGATGCCATCCAAAATGCGCGCCGCTATTATAATGCGGTCGTACGCGATTTTAACACGCTGGTTGAAAGTTTCCCCAGCCTGTTTATTGCCCGCATGTTTAAATTTTTAAAACGTGATTTCTTTGAAATTGAAAACGCAGAAGAGCGCGCCAACGTGAAGATTTCTTTTTAGTGCTCATGATAAAGCAATATAAATCAGAATTTAAAAGACCTGACCTGAATTCATGATGGTTATATACACACAGAAAACACGCTGGCGTGGGTTAGCCTTACTTGTTTTATGTTGGCTGCCGGCGGCTGCAATGGCGTGTGATAAACCGAATGAATCCTTTGAATATTCATTGATGGCATTGCCAAACGAAGCCTTTGATTGGGGGGCTGAAGGGCTTGGTGCTAGCGAACGAAAAGAGCTTTTGAAAAAGCAAGAAAGTGCAACCTATACGTTGGAAAAAAAGAAAAAACCCACGTGGGTTATTCACAACAAATATGCTAAAGATAGTGTTTTTGAGATTCGGCGTTATGCGGCGGAGAAGGCTGAATATCTATGTGTCCATACGTCCTATAGTCAGAATAATGTGGTTGAATGCTGGCAAGGCAGTAAAAAGGTGGACTTATTGCCTGATGTGGGAATTACATCTTTTTTAAAACAGCCTGAACAATTTTCAGCAACAGCATTGAAAGATCTAAAAAAGACATATCCTGTGTCACTGTCCTTTGGTGAAAAAAATACGATTGCAGCCGGCATCAGGCTATGGATGAACCCGCCACTGGAGGACGCTGATGTTCACAGTACGTTGCACCTTATATGGCAAGCTCAAGGTATGGGCAGGTTTGTCGTGAATCAAGATACGGCTATACCCTCAGCGCACAAGGTTCGTTGTTTCAAGCATCCGAGTCCCAGAAAGTATAAACGCTCAGAACGAGGGCATACCCAATGAGCAACACAAGAATAACTACCATGCCGAGAAATCAAGCCGGAAAGAGAGTGCTTAGTGGGCTTGTGATACTAGCTATTCTTGGCTACTTTTTTTCAGATCCCATATGGTGGGAGCGTGATTCAAAATTGACGGAGAATTATGATGTTAGCATTCATGTCCAACAAGATGGTTCGCTGGATGTTGAAGAACGATTCGATCTTGATGTGGGGGAAAACACCTATTACTTCAGTCGTAATATACCTGTCGAGGTAAAGCTTGATTCAAAACGTTATCCCGTTGCCGTGTCCGATGTTCATATTGTTATGGATCATGAAGTGAGAAAATTTACCATTAAGTCAAACGAAGACATGCATTCGTTGGATATGATGAAGGATCCCAGCAACGAAGACTCTAATCGTATTGACGCAATTGGAATTGTAGGTAAGCACCAGTTTGTGTTTCAATATCACATTGATCATGGTCTCCTCAAAAAAGAGAATGGGACTTTGAAGCTATATTGGCCAGTAAATGGCATTTGGTACAGCGCTTCTATTGCCCATTCAAGCGTGGAAATAACATTCCCCAAGTTCGTAAAATATGATGCAAAATCCTTTGAGGATCGACCGTTTAGCGAAAGTGAGCAATCCCGCCCTATATCTACCTGGAAGAATGGCAACACCTACCATGCGAATATCCAATCATTGGAGGAATATAAGCAATGGGGCGTGGATATCGACCTGCCAGCAACTGGATTTCACCTGCCCAAGATAATGCCAATCAGCGTTGTAGAGCCTGAAGTTGAAGCAAAAACTGAGAGTCAAATGGCTAAAGAAGCCCCAGAAGGTGAGTCATTCCATGGATGGAGAGATATTCCAAGAGCAATACTTGCGCTGATGCCCTGGATATTACTTCTAATATGTATGTGGCGACTCTATCCTATCTGGATTGAAATGCGCTCTAAAAGTATGGTGACTGAGTGCATCTCATATACACCACCCGATGGTCTGGAGGCTGCAGAAGTCGGTTTTCTGATTGATCAATATGTGGGTAGTTCTGATCTTGGTGCAGCCATCCTGGAGCTGGAGCTGGATGGGTTTCTTTCGATAGATGGATATATACTGCGCTCAGTAAAAGACACTGATCTCAGTGCACTGCCTGATTACAAGCGCTATCTATTAAAATCCTTATTCCGCAACCGTGATGCTGTTAATTTTGAATTCACCCTTCAAAAAAGTTATCGGGAAGATTTGGAGAAGTGGGAGCACGATCTATCTTATGATATGAAAAAGGTGGTAGATAAGCTTACGCTATTGATGGAAAATAAAGCATATGTCATTTCTGATTCGGTTCAGAAAAGGGGTCAATTCGGGGGGCCCTGGGGCTGGATAGCTAGTGGTAGCTTTCTTGTTGCATTTGCGCATATGTTTTATATCACTGAAGGGACGGAGCTTGCTGCGGTTCTGCTAATTAGCCTCCTTCCAATCTTTTTTTTATTCATATTCTCAACACTATTTCTTGAAACCAGACCGGAGAAATTCATCGTAAAAGGGTTGTATGGGTTGTTGTTTTTGGGTGTATGCATCACCCAAGCTAACTTCTTACAGATGATGATTCCAAGCGTGGCAGGTATTCCTGGTTTTTTACAATCAGGCTTACTTCCTGCAATCTTATTGGGCCTTTTTACTATTAATATAAAGGCGCATTTTTCCGACAAGACAGCAAAAGGTAAGCAAACGCTTAATGCAATCCTTGGCTATCGCAACTTTTTGTCGTCTGTGGCGGTGGATAGACTGATTGAAGATACGAAAGATTACTCTAAAGCTTATCCCTATGCTGTTGCTTTCGGATTGATTGATGATTGGGTGGCCGACATTCAGTTTCACTGTTCAATAACAACTTCAAGACGAGATCATGATTAAGGCTCGACTGAAGCCGTCAAGCAAAGTTGAGTGGATGATAAAGGAGATGATTCAATGATTGAAAACAGCACAACGACCCTGCGAAGAAAACAAAAACAAAGGAATTTTGTTTTTTTGTTTTTAATAGTGGCGTTTATGGGTGCATTTTTTTTAGATGGCAACTGGTTTGCAAGCCATCAAAAATTAACCGAGCATTATGATGTTGACATCCATGTTCAAGAGGATGGCTCGCTGGATGTTGAAGAGCGTTTCGACCTGGATGGAGGGAAACAACTCTTTAGCTTTGGAATGAACATACCGGCACAGCTAGAGCTTGATTCAAAGCTTTATGCCATTGCGGCATCAAATATCCATATTTTCATGGATGATCAAGCCATGAATTTCATCGTTCATTCTAGTAAAGAGGAACACTGGATACAGGTGGCGAATACGCTTGTTCATAGCGATTCCAACCCAGAGGCTATTCAAATCAAGGGTAAGCACCAGTTTGTTTTTCAATATCATATTGATCATGGATTGATCAAAAAATCCGATGGCACATTGCGTCTTTATTGGCCGGTGACTGGTATGGCTTATGGTGCCGTTGTTGACCATTCAAGCGTAGATGTCACGTTTCCAGAATTTGTGAAATATGAGAAGAGCTCCTTTGTGGATAAGCCTTTTAGCGAAAATGAGCAATCACGGCCTGCATCTGTCTGGAAGAGCAACAACACTTATCATGCGAACATTCAAACACTAAAGGCGTTTGAGCAGTGGGGTGTGAATATAAACCTTCCTGCAACAGGGTTTAAGCTGCCAAAGGTGACAGCAATCGGGGTTGTAGAAACGCAGGCTGATGATGGGCCGAAAAATATGACTGATGCTGTTAAACGACTGCTAACCTATACAGGTGAGCCTTTTCATGGATGGAGAGATATACCAAGAGCGATTCTGGCTCTAATGCCCTGGCTTTTGCTTTTGGTCTGTATATGGCGACTCTACCCTCTCTGGATAAATACGCGCATTAAAAATAGTGTAACGGAGCGTACTTCGTATACACCGCCTGATGGTTTGGAGGCGGCTGAAGTAGGATTGCTGATTGATCAAGAGGTGAATAGTTCTGATATTGGCGCTGCTATTTTGGAATTGGAGCGGGAAGGGTTTCTATCTATTGATGGTTATGTGCTGCGTTCGATAAAGGATGTTGATTCCAGTGCGCTACCAGATTACAAACGCTACCTGCTAGAAATCCTATTTCACAATCGTGATGCCATCGATTTTGAATCCACCCTTTCAAAACAGTTCCGGGAAGATTTGGATACGTGGGAGAGAAGGCTGTTTAGTGATCTGCAGAATGTAAAAGATAAGCTGACCCGTTTGATGGAGAAAAAAGCGTATCTGATTCCTGATTCGATTCAAGCCAAGTCTCAGTTTGGTCGTATATGGGTTTGGTTGGCTATTGCTGGTTTTCTGCTTGCATGTGCGCATCTGTTTTACATTAGTGAAGATCATGCCTTTGCCATCATGGTTGTTAGCTTTTCTACTAGCTTCTTTTTACTCCTGTTTTCAACGCTATTCCTTAACGCCTCACCGGGTAGGTTCATCGTTAAAGGGTTGAATTTGCTGTTTTTTGTATGTGTGGGTGCAGTCCAACTTATTATCCTGCAGTGGATGGTTCCAGGCGTAGCCGGTATTCCTGGAGCCTTACAAGCAGGGCTGCTTCCTGCCATTCTCTTAGGCTTTTTCATACATGCTATTAAGAAAGAATTTTCTGATAAAACAGCCAAAGGTCAACAAGCGCTTAATGAGACTCTCGGTTATAAAGACTTTTTGCAGCGTGTGGAGGTAGGACAACTCACTGAGGACTTGTCCGAATATCCGAAGGCTTATCCTTATGCTGTGGCTTTCGGTCTGATGGATGATTGGGTCGTTGATATTCAATCTCAATGCGGCATAACAAAATCAAGGCATGATTCACGTTCGAGTGATTTAAGCGTTCACCCCGGTTCTAATTCAGGATTTGACTAAATGATGCAGCTTTGGATTTCTTTCAAGCAGAACAGCTTAAAGAGAGGCTTTTGATGGTAATGCCTCATTCGAGATGTTCGGTTACAGCCGAGGCTAGCAAATTCCAGGTGCGGAAGAATATATGGGCTGCATCCATGGTGTTTTTGTTTGGATGCGTAACAACATTAAAACATTGATTTAAAAAGGAGAAAAACATGAAAAAAGTAATATTGGTTGCTGGGTTAATTGTAGTATCCATTGTGGGGTATGGTGCTGCTGGCCCATATTTGACAATATCAGAGATTAAAACTGGGCTTGTTGAAGAGGATTCGGAAAAAGTATCTAAAAACGTTGATTTTCCAACCTTACGGAAAAACTTGAAAGAGCAGTTTAGTGCATCGATGTCGAAAAATAGCACTCCAGGGAAGAAAGACGGTTCGCTTGAAGGACTGGGAAATATGATGATGACACAACTGATTGATCGTCTGCTTGATCAACTCATGACAGACAGAGGTCTGGCCGCCATGATGGAAGGAAAAAAGAAGGATCTGTCTAAACCTGATACCCAACAGATAAAAAAAGATGATTTATTTAAGCATGCAAAGTTTACTTATGACTCAATAAGCAAATTTTCAATTTGGGTCACAAATGAAGAAGGTCAAGAAGCAAGGTTTATCCTGACGCGTGATGGCTTGAGTTGGAGGCTTGTTAATATCGAAATCCCTATCACGTCGAGTTGAGCGTAAAGCTTACCCCCAGATTTTATATTACCTAGATCCTGCGAAGGAGATTAACATGAAAAAAAATTATCCAATGATCGCATTGTTATGCGTAAGTATGTTTTATACGTCATCGGCAATAGCTGGAAAATGCACAGTTGGCAATCTTGAAATATGCCAGAAAGAAGCCAGCCAAGGTGACACTAACGCTCAATGTAATTTAGCCCTTATGTACCAGAGCGGCTTTGGTGTTGCTCAAGATGATAAACAAGCTATAAAATGGTTCACCAAAGCTGCAGAGCAGGATACAGATGGATATTATTCGTTAACCTTGGCTTTGTATTATCTAGATACTGTGGATAAAAATGATAACGAGAGACGCAATCAAGGCTTGCTGTGGTTTGAGAAAGCCGCGGCTTTGGATAAATCTGGCGTTAACGCACGCAAGTTGGCTGATTTCTTATGGAACTCAGGTGAAATAGATCGAACTAGACAGATCGTACGTTTATATAAGAAGGCTGCGATTCTTGGCGATGCTCGATCACAAGCTTTTTTGGGCGCAGGATACTTAGTGCTTGAAAGAGAAGGTTTCCGTGATTATGACGAAGATAGGTTAAAAATGATGCATGATGAGTTATATGTAGGTGTTACTAAAAAGAATCAGGGTTATTCCTTGGCAGACTATTGGTTCAAGAAGTCGGTGAAGCAAGCAGAAAGAGTGGGTGACCGTTTTACTATACTGGCTGAAAAGTATAATAAGAAACAGGGCAGAAGTGACGACGTAGTAGACTATTGGTTGAAAAAGGCGATGAAGCAAGAAGAAAGAGTGAAGAACGGTATCACTGCAATAGCTGAAGAGTATAAGGTACAGGGCAAAAGCGACAAAGTTTTTTATTGGTACAAGGAAGCCGCATCGCGGGGAGATGCGGCTGCTCAAAACCAAGTTGGTCGTATGTATGAGCTTGGTGTTGGCGTGGTAAAGAACATAGAACAGGCAAAATATTGGTATCTTAAATCTGCCGAGTCAGGCAATGCTTCTGCGCAAAATAGTTTGGGTTTTATCTACGAAAGTAAAACACCAGATGATAAAGCTTCTAAATATTGGTATGCAAAAGCAATGGCTCAAGGCCACCCTTTTGCTCGCATGAGACTGGAACAATAATCAGCCTGTTAGAAAACACCCATTCCACAGGATGCAGATATTAATGTTAAGGCGTATTTTTAACATACTGATGGTGATAAAAAAGTATAAATTGTAACGTGAACTTTGGACAAATGCTAAGGAGATTATATGAAAAAAGGATGTTGTTTAATGGCTCTATTGTTATTGGGCATGGCTATAGCTTCATGCGATAGCACGAAATCATGTGGGGATGGCGGCTTCCAATCATTGGTGGATGAGGCAGGCCAAGGTGATGCCGCTGCGCAGTTTAAATTAGGCAGGATGTACGATGGTGGTGCTGAATGTGTTTCTCAAGATGCTAAAGCAGCAGCCGAATGGTACGAGAAAGCGGCAAACCAAGGGTATGCCAAAGCCCAAGCGAATCTGGGTCTGTTGTATGCTACGGGTGATGGGGTTACGCAAGGTGATCAGGTAGCATTAAAGTGGTTTAAAAAAGCAGCAAATCAGGGAAATATGGTGGGTCAAAATAATTTAGGGGTGATGTACAAAAACGC
Source organism: Mariprofundaceae bacterium (assembly GCA_030950875.1). Lineage (GTDB taxonomy): Bacteria > Pseudomonadota > Zetaproteobacteria > Mariprofundales > Mariprofundaceae. The sequence goes on from JAUZQS010000060.1 coordinate 8,245, forward strand.
TCAAGGCGTTGCTCAAGATTATAAAGAAGCTGCGAAATGGTTCAAAAAAGCGGCAGAGCAGGGCTACTCGGATGCTCAGTATAATTTGGGCGCGATGTATGATGATGGTCAGGGTGTTACGCAAGATTATAAGTTCGCTGTTCAGTGGTATAAAAAAGCGGCAGATCAAGGAGATTCTGATGCTCAGTATAATTTGGGCGCGAAGTACGATAATGGACAAGGCGTTTCTCAAGATTATCAACAAGCTGCAATATGGTATGAAAAATCAGCCAAGCAGGGGAATCCGGATGCTCAGTATGATTTGGGTATTGCCTACGTTAAGGGTAATGGTGTTCAGCAAGATATAATGACGGCGTATATGTGGTTTGATTTGGCTAGCAGAAGTCATGATAAGCAGGCTTTGAATGCCAAAGCTCTGACCGCAAAAGCATTAACCCCTAAACAACTTGAGAAAGCACAACAGATGACCAAGGAATGGAAAATAAGGCAGTGAGAAAGATTTATATATTGTTTGCATCTATAGTGCTTTTGTCTGGATGTCTGACTGTCGAAATTAAAACCCAACCCGTAGAAAAAATAATCTCAGAAATAGAGCATACGATGGTTGTAATCCCGGCTGGTGATTTTCGGATGGGAGGAGGCTCAGAATATCCCGTTCATGATGTTCATATCAAGGCTTTTATGATCGGCAAGTATGAGCTTAGCCAGACGCAGTGGCTTAGTATTATGGGCTCGAATCCCAGCGAGTTTAAGGGTGGATCGAACCCTGTGGATTCGGTAAGTTGGAATGATGTGCAAGTGTTTTTACAGAAATTGAATGCGCTGAGCGATCACACATTCAGATTGCCCACTGAGGCCGAGTGGGCATATGCTACAAGGGCTGGTACGAATAACGCATTCAGTTGGCAGCGTGATGATCTTGATCCTATGCCGAATGATCCGGGAATCTTTACATGGTTTCGCTTTAATTCAGATGCTGAAACACACCCTGTAGGAAAGAAGCTGCCCAATGGATATGGTCTATACGACATGCATGGCAATGTGGGTGAATGGACTCAGGATTGTTGGAATGAGAGCTATGATGGCGCTCCAACGGATGGCAGTGCATGGCTAAGTGGCGATTGTGATAAGCGTGTAAATCGCGGAGGCAACTATGGGAGCACACTAGGTAGTTTAAGGGCAGCCTTTCGAGATGCTAGATCGGCCTCTGCGCATAGCAGGGTGCTCGGCTTTCGTCTTGTTCGTGAGTAACACTCAACCTGTCATTAAAATGATCCATATCATGCAAAGGAGATTAATATGAAAAGAATGTATTCAGTCATCACACTTTTACTCATCAGTATGATTTATATTTCACCTATATTAGCGGGGGAGTGTAAGGATGGTGATTTTAAAGTATGCCAAAACGAAGCGCGTGAAGGCAAGGCTCAAGCCCAATATTATTTAGGTGATATGTACAGAAGAGGCCAAGGCACATCTCAAGATTATAAAAAAGCGGTGAAATGGTACAAAAAGGCTGCACAGCAAGGCTATGCTAGCGCCCAAGGTAATTTGGGGATCATGTATGATGATGGCCTTGGTGTAGTTCAAAATGATAAACAGGCTGTGAAGTGGTATAGCAAAGCAGCAAACCAAGGCAATGCATTAGCCCAATCTAATTTAGGGGTGATGTATGAGCATGGTTTAGGTGTTTCTCAAGATTATAGGCAAGCTGTCAAATGGTATGAAAAGGCTGCAAATCAAGATAATGCTCAAGCCCAATATAATTTAGGGGTGATGCATCGAGATGGCTTAGGCGTTGCCCAAGATAACCAACAGGCTCTGAAGTGGTACAATAAATCAGCCAATCAGGGTTATGCTAAAGCTCAATATAATTTAGGCGTGATGTACGAACATGGTGTAAGTGTTTCCCAAAATTACAAACAAGCACTAAA
>JAUZQS010000061.1 GCA_030950875.1 Mariprofundaceae bacterium
CAGCCCAAAGAGAATAAAAAACCACGTGCTGAAACAACAAAATCACTACCCATTGCCAAAGCCCATGCCACATCAGCTGGCGTCACCAGTTTCCCCGAACAAACCACTCTAATACGTTCACGTAAACCATAGCCTACCAAATGATTCACCAGCATCGGCAAACTCTCTGAAATCGGCATGCCCACATAATCCATCAAGGCCTGTGGGGCTGCGCCAGTCCCTCCATCGGCACTGTCCAAGGTGATAAAATCAGGGGCTGAATGCAACCCGCGCTCTTGTATGGCTTCAAATAAATGATCCAACACATTACAGCCACCCAATACCAATTTAATTCCCACAGGCTTGCCCGTTACAGCTCGCACACGCTCAACCATATCCAAAATATCATTCGGTGAATCAATATCTACATGACGATTTGGGCTGATTGAATCTTGCCCGACCTCAATGCCACGAATGCGTGCAATTTCTTCACTGACTTTTTGCCCTGGCAACATCCCACCCTTACCCGGTTTAGCACCCTGACTGAGTTTAATTTCAAACATCCGGACTTGCTTATAAGCCGCAATCTCACATAATTTTTCATCACTTAAATGACCATCGCTATCACGCACCCCATATTTTGCTGTGCCGATTTGAAATACCAAATCTGCTCCACCTTCCAAATGATACGGTGATAAGCCACCCTCACCTGTATTCATCCAGCAGCCAGCTCTTGCCGCCCCCTTGGATAGGGCAAGCACGGCCACTTTGGATAGTGCGCCATAACTCATGCCCGAAATATTAAACGGGCTCTTGGCTTTAAATGGTTTTTCACAAGCATCTCCAATCACAATGCTTTGAATCTTTTCCGCATCTTCTTCTAAAGCTGGAAACGGACAATTTACAAAGAAAATACTACCCACAGGGCTTAAATCACGGGTTGAGCCAAAAGCAGAGGTCATATCCACATGCTTTGCAGCTTTATAAACCCATTCACGCTGCGCACGGTTAAAAGGCATCTCTTCTCTATCCATGGCAAAGAAATATTGGCGGAAAAAAGCGCCTAAATATTCAAAGCCACTACGAAAACGTCCAATCAACGGGTAATTATGACGAATCGCATTTTTTCGCTGCGAAACATCTACGACATACAATGCAATTGCGAATAATAGCAGTAGCCCCAATAGGCCAATCAATACAATACCCATGGCTGTAAACACTTGGTATAATAATTCCATCACTGCTCCTACACCTATTCATTATTCCAAGCATCAACCGTTCAAATAACGCTCCGCCCAAACTGCAATCAACTGCCCTACATAACGCGCATCGAATGCGTTACTCAGCAAATGATCCGATTGATCCAAGGATACATAGCTTTTGGGGTGATGGGCTGCCTGAAAGATGATTGAAGCATTTTCAATGCCTACCATCTCATCCAAGGGCGCATGCATGACCAACAAGGCCTTCTTTAACTTGCTCACATCTTCTAATACCGACGCTTCTTCCAAATCATCTATAAATTGTTGTTTAATCGTGAAATTACGACCTGCCAACTTAACAGTTGCCTCACCATGCTCAGCAATGATGGCTTTGGAATCAGAAAACTGCTCGGATACATGTGCAGGAGAAGCAGGGCTTGCAACCGTTACGATCGCTTGCACTGATGCAATGAGCCCCGCTGCTTTTAATACTGCCGTACCACCCAAGGAATGCCCCACCAAAACACTTGGCGCATACCCCGCTTGCTGCATAAAATCTGCTGCACTTAGAATATCCTGCACATTACTGGTGAAATTCGTGTCCGAAAAATCGCCTTCACTTTCGCCCAAACCTGTAAAATCAAAACGCAACACCGCCATACCCTGATCTACCAAACTCTTGGCAATATATCCCGCAGCTTTCAGGCTCTTATTGCATGTAAAACAGTGTGCCAATAGTGCATAAGCCCTAGGTTTTTGATCTGGCAAGTCCAAACGCGCCGATAACTGTTGCCCATGCACATTGGGGAAATGTAGCCGCTCAATGCTAGGCATTTAGAACCAGCGCATCAAAAATCGAACAAGTTTTTTTGTGCCTTCAGAAAAGAGCTTTTCTGTATAAAAACTACCTGCTATGCGTTTATTCACTTCTGATAACGTTGGATATGGCGCAATCATCGAAGCCATCGCTCCAATTTTCATTTTTTGTGAAATTGCTAATACCCAAGGCTGAATCAATTCGCCAGCATGCAGGCCGACAATGGTAGCACCTAAAATACGACCATTTTGCTCGGTCACAACTTTCACCATACCTTCCGTACGCCTTTCAGCTTGCGCCCTATCATTTTCTTCAAACTTCCAGCGTAATACCCGCACAGACTTACCAGCTTGCTCAGCATCGGCCTCAGTCATCCCCACATGTGCCAACTCTGGATCAGTATAAGTCACCCAAGGCACTGCCGAATAATCCACCTTAGCAGGCCATTTAAATAACATATTACGAATCACAATACCGGCCTGATAGGCAGCCATATGGGTAAATTGATAGGGTCCAGCAACATCACCAATAGCAAAAATACGTTTATTCGAACTTCTCAAACGCGCGTCCACTTCCACACCGTGCGGGCTATATTTCACACCTGCCGCTTCCAAGTTCAGACCATTTACATTGGCGCGTCGCCCTGTGGCAATCAATATATGCGAGCCTTGCACACATGCCTTTTCAGGCTTGTTTTCATCGCCCAACTCACAGTACGCGTTGATACCATGATCGGTTTTCTCAATGCGTAAGTTTCGCCCACCCTCATAAAATTTCATTCCTTCATCCGTTAACCGATCAATAACAATTTGCGCGAGTTCACGATCATCTTTCATCAACAACCGTGCCAACTCCATGACTGTAACCTTGGCACCCAAACGACGATGCGCCTGTGCCATTTCAATGCCAATGGGACCTCCACCAACAACAATCAAATGATCAATGGATTCTTTGTTATCAAAAATATTTTCATTGGTGAAATAATCCACATCATCCAAGCCTTCAATGGGTGGCACAAATGCCGATGAACCCGTTGCTAGCACAAAATACTTGGCACACACCTGCACATCACCAGCTTGTACGGTTTTTTCATCGATAAATTCCGCTGCTGCTTGAATGACCTTCACACCCAAGCCTTCAAAGCGCTCTACCGAATCATTCGGCGCAATGGCTGCAATCACATCATGCACATGTTTATGTACCGCAGCCCAATCAATGGTCGGTGAATTGGGTTGCACGCCAAAAACTCTGGCTTCGCGCATGCTTTGCGCCACATGCCCTGAAGCAAGCATCGCCTTAGATGGTACACAGCCTGTATTAAGGCAATCGCCGCCCATGGCAGCCTTTTCAATCAATACCACATTCGCACCCATTTGTGATGCCCCAGCAGCAACGGATAAACCACCTGATCCTGCTCCGATTACGCAAATATCCGTATGAATGGTGTTCATGATAATTCTCCTGATGATTTCTTTGCACTGTCCTTGGTCTTTGCCAAGCGTTTATATATAACAGGCACAAGTGCCAACAAACCCAAGCCTAAAAATGCACCCATCATTTCAGGTGTAATGATACTCGCTGCTGAAAAGCTTTTTCCCTGTTCAAAGATCTTACCAAGACCACTACCTGCCAAGGCATATACAAAGGTTGCTGGTATAATACCAAAAAAAGTAGCTATCACGTAAATACGCAATGGAACGCCTAAAAAGGCTGGCGCGAGATTCACCAAAAAGAATGGGAATATCGGCACAACCCGTAATATAAACATATAACTCCACACATCTTTTTCAAATCCTGCTTGCAGTTTTTTCACTGTATTGCCTGCCTTAGCCAATAAAAAGTCACCCAATGATGTCTTAGCAATAAGAAATAAAATGGTTGCTCCCAAAGTGGCTCCCGTCACTGCCATGGATGTACCCCACACTGCACCGAATAAAAATCCGCCGCTTAAGGTCATCACCAAACCACCAGGCAAGGATAACGCCACCACCAATATGTAAATACTGATATACACCAATGATGCCATAATAGGGTGCATCGCAACCTGCTCGGATAAGGCATGGCGATGTTCCGCCAAGGCATCAAAGCTCAAGTATTGACCTAAGTCCAACATGAAAAATGCCACAATGGCAGCAACAATCAACAATATCGGAATAAGGCGTTTTAGTGTATTCATTGTATTCTCCATCTCAGTTTACCAACAAACGGTAATCAGGTGTTGGGTTCAAAGGACAAGAATAAAGATACTCACCTTTTGTTAAGGTAATGGCGTAGTCTTTAAATGCGCCTGTCTGGATATTACCTCCCGATACGGAAGGTAATATAAGCCGGCTCAAACCCTGACCACGCAACCAAAACCCCAAAACGTACGGCACATTACGATTGTGAATACGAAAAACATAAGACCCCGCGTCCAAATGTAAAACCTCACTCAAAGCCAATCGTTTATCCTGTGTCCGCTCATTAATGGCAGTACAATCGGCAGCCTGTTTGGATTGAAATGCATAATCCTTAGATTCTGCCTCTACAAACTGACAGGCAGTCTGTGTAAACTCAATAACGACAGGTTCAGCCAATGCCTGCTCACTCGCCCATAACCATAAACCCATGACTGCCAAAATCCACACATGCATCAACAACTCCTTCATACGTTTTGTGGTGGTCGCCATGTTTGCTTTTCAATTACATACTCTTCTCATAGCAAACATCTTTACCTTGAAATTCGCATGGCATATCAATACAAAATATACTGCCCTTACCGAGCTTACTACATACACGAATATCTCCATCCAATAGTGTCACAAAACGTTGCGCAATGGATGTCCCCAATCCTGTACCTTCAGATAAACCATGCGCATGTTGATGAACCTGTTTGAAAGGATCAAAAATAGAATCCAAATCTTCTTCTGGAATACCAATGCCCGTATCCTCAACCTCTATTATTAATCGTTTTTGTTTTTTAGACAGTATTACAGCTACATGCCCAGATTCTGTGAATTTCACGGCATTGGCAATGATATTCAATAAAATTTGCCGCAAATGGATATCATCTGTAAAAACGCTTTCAGGCACATTTTGAATCTTACCTAGATCCTGCAAGTGTTTGCACATACATAGCGCAACCTCTTGATTCACTTGGACTATTGAAAAAACACTCATCACCAATAAGGTGACTCCGTGTTTTTTCAATACGCCATGCAAACCAATATCTTACACTCTGCACGTACAAACACTTGCAGGATCTAGGTCTTATAATAAAAATCCAAGCCTTTGCTTTTTGCACGTATGGAGAAATTCTGCATCACATCATTGAGCAGCTTACCAATATTAAACATCTGACAACGCACTTCCATTTTTCCAGCATTGAGTTTTGACAAGTCCAACACATCATTCACAACAGCACGTAACGATAACGCAGCTTGTTTTGCCAACATTAAATTCTCTTGATGCTCTTCATTGAGCTTCGCATCCGATAACAAGTCTAGGGTACCTATAATGCCATGAATCGGTGTTCTTAATTCATGACTCATCAACGATAAAAATTCGCCTTTCGCATCATTGGCCTGTTCAGCCTCTA
>JAUZQS010000062.1 GCA_030950875.1 Mariprofundaceae bacterium
ATTCAAAACGGGAAGCTTCTCAACATCGGCGCGGCAAGTAATAGGATCTGGAAACTTTGGCCCTTCTCCAACACCAAAAGTCAATTCCATGCCCATTGCTTCTGGCACAACCAAAATATCCGAGAACAAGATTGCTGCATCAGCATCTAAAATATCAATCGGCTGCAATGTGACTTCGCTACACAACTCTGGCGAACGGCACAGGTTCAAAAAACCTCCAGCCTTGGCACGTGTCGCTCGGTATTCAGACAAATAACGGCCAGCCTGACGCATCATCCAAACAGGCGTGCGCTCTACATCTTGGCGCAAACAAGCGCGTAAAAATAAATCATTCTTCAATTCAGTCATAAAAAAATCCTTTCAGTACCCGTACAGTATCATAACCATCCAACTGTTCAGATTGCCTCTAACCCGCATTAATCCCAGATATAACCTTCGGTTGGCGATGATGCGCTAGCAAAGGCTCTTTTCGGCATCCGCCCAGCCAGAAAAGCGCCGCGCCCAGCCCGCACAGCATCACACATGGCTCGCGCCATCATGCACTCATCTTTCGCTTCTGCAATGGCAGTGTTAATAAGGGCTGCATCAGCACCTAGCTCCAAAGCTTTGGCAGCATCCGAAGCTGTGCCAATACCAGCATCAACTACAATTGGCACATTTGCACGCTGTTTAATCACGCGGATATTAAATGGATTCGCTAAACCACGACCAGAACCAATTGGATTGCCTAATGGCATGACCGCAACACAACCAATTTCTTCCAAACGCCTCGCCACAATCGGATCATCATTGGTATAAACCATCACTTCAAAATCTTCCGCGACCAATGTTTCAGCAGCCTTGATGGTTTCCACGACATTAGGATACAATGTTTCCGTATCACCAAGCACTTCCAACTTCACCAAGTTCCAACCACCGGCTTCACGCGCCAAACGCAAGGTACGAACTGCATCTTCAGCATTAAAACAGCCTGCTGTATTGGGTAAAATGGTATATTTTTTTGGGTCGATATAATCAAGCAGATTTTCCTTGCCCATATCGGTGATATTCACACGGCGCACAGCTACGGTAATCATCTCTGCTTCGGATGCTTCAGTTGCAAGCTTGGTTGTTTCAAAATCCTTATATTTTCCAGAACCTACAATCAAACGTGATGTAAACTCATGTGTTCCAACTTTAAATACGTCACTCATGTCTTGCTTATCCCCCACCAATCATATGCACCAATTCGATGCGGTCATTTTCCTCTAACTTTGTTGTGGCATATTCACTCTTGGGAACCACTTCCATATTACGCTCAATAGCAATCATGCGCTGCTCCAAACCCAGCTCCACCACGAGCTCAGTCAAATTACCTGCACTCACCTGAGTATCTTCACCATTTAACTGAATTTGCATAAAACCATGCCTTTTTTATATTTTTTTACGAATTAACGTATAAATTCAACAAAAATAGGTGAAAATGCCAATATAATTATTTGACCCACTTGTCGTTGCCCCGTAGATTGGCAGGCATGCTAGCAGCAAGCACCGTTTCTCCCAACCCAAGTCTTAAAATAGCACCCAAACCAAATAACTGGCCTGGTGTTTCACAGGGATTTATCGCTGCCAAACAAGCCTTCCTCAAAGAATCATTCCAAGAAGCCGAAAATATTTTGTTGGAAATAATAGAATTTGCGCCAACAGAACCCAAAGCATGGGCATGGCTTGGTCATATACTGCAATCACAAGGCCAGCAGAAAAAGGCCACGAAACACTTTCAAAAAGCCAAATCACTTCTCACTATAAGTCATAAGCAACACGCTGAAGAAGTATCATCTCTGCCCTTAGCCCGCATATTATGGCAACAAGGTGAGTTGGAGCTTGCGCGCTGCATGTTGGCAACATTATTATCTTATAAACCGAATGATGAAGCATTAATACAGTTATCTGCAACATGGGGAGAGTCAACATGAAACAACTCAATATTCTCGTTTTGCATGGTCCGAACCTAAACCTTCTAGGCACACGCGAACCAGAAACCTATGGCTCACAAACATTGGCAAATATTAATGATGAGTTGCTAACATTGGGGAAATCACTTGCTGCAGAAGTATCTAACTACCAAAGCAACCATGAAGGTGAACTGATTGACCGCCTGCATCAAGCTAAGCGTGATGGCGTGGATGGTATTATCATCAACCCTGCCGCTTACACCCATACCAGCATTGCACTTCGCGATGCACTTTTAAGCATTGATATTCCCTTTATTGAGGTGCATTTATCCAATGTCCATCAACGTGAAAGCTTTCGCCATCAATCGTTTTTATCGGATGTCGCAAGCGGTATCATCACAGGCTTTGGCAACACCTCTTACACGCTCGCACTACGCGGGCTAATCACACAGTTACAAAACTAAATAAGGAGTCTAACTTGAACATTACTGAAATTCGCAAATTGATTAAGCTTGTACAAAGCTCGGATATCACCGAAATTGAAGTTGCCGAAGGTGAATCATCCATTCGCATTTCTCGCCAAGGCAACGTTGCAGCACCCGTTGCTTTCGCAGCACCACAACAAGTAATCGCGGCTCCAGCAGCAGCTCAAGAGACAACTACTACAAATGATGCTGACCATGAGCATGTTGTAACTTCGCCAATGGTCGGGACTTTTTACCGGTCTCCTGGCCCTGACTCAGACTCCTTCGTTAATGTCGGTGATAAGGTCAAAAAGGGTGACACGCTTTGTATTATCGAAGCCATGAAACTCATGAACGAAATTGAAGCGGAATACGCAGGTGTTGTCACAGAAATCTTGGTGGATAACGCCTCTCCCCTTGAATATGGCCAACCTATTTTTGTTATCATACCAGCATAAGGAATATTATTATGTTTCATAAAGTTCTCGTTGCTAACCGTGGAGAAATTGCTGTTCGTATTATTCGTGCTTGTAAAGAACTCGATATTGCGACTGTGGCTGTTTATTCAGAAGCAGACCGTGATGCCATGCATACACGTCTTGCCGATGAATCCATTTGTATTGGCCCCGCTGTAAGCACACTCTCCTATTTAAGCATCCCAGCCATCATGGCGGCTGCAGAAGTAACAGATGCTCAGGCTATCCATCCTGGTTATGGTTTTTTAGCGGAAAATTCAGAATTCGCTGAAATTGTTATCGCATCTGGACTAACCTGGATTGGCCCATCGCCTGCGTCTATGCGCATCATGGGCGATAAAGTAAAAGCCAAAAAACACATGGCCAAAGCCAATGTGCCATTGGTCCCAGGATCTGAGGGAGCTGTTCACACTGTTGAAGAAGCCAAAGAAGTTGCCAAGTCCACAGGGTTTCCTTTAATTATCAAGGCCGCTTCTGGTGGCGGCGGTCGCGGCATGAAAATTGTCCACTCTGAAACCTCTTTAGCAACTGCCTTTAATGTTTGCCAAACAGAAGCCAAAACAATGTTTGGTGATGAAACCGTGTTTATCGAAAAATTTCTCGAAGAACCTAGACATATCGAAGTCCAGGTCATGGGAGATAAACACGGCAACTTGGTACATTTGTTTGAACGTGAATGTTCGATTCAGCGTAACAATCAAAAAGTAGTTGAAGAAGCGCCTAGCCCATCCATTAGTGAAGAAACCCGTCAGAAAATTTGTGCGGCTGGGCTTGCTGCTGCATCCGCTGTAAATTACGAAGGGGCAGGTACCATTGAGTTTCTACTGAACCCCGACCAATCGTTCTATTTCATGGAAATGAATACCCGTATCCAAGTTGAACACCCTGTAACAGAATTTATTACAGGCGTTGATTTGATCGAATGGCAAATCCGTGTTGCTGCAGGTGAAAAGCTCGCCTACACACAAGAACAAATTAAAATGAAGGGTCACGCTATTGAGTGCCGAATCAATGCCGAACACCCATTTAAATTTACACCTTCTCCAGGTACCGTTGAGTTATACCATGCGCCAGGTGGTCGCAGTGTGCGTGTGGATTCTGCCCTTTATACGGGCTACAAGATTCCACCACATTACGACTCCATGATTGCCAAGATCATTACCCACGCACGTGATCGTAACAAATGCATTCGTCGCATGCAGCGTGCTATTGATGAGCTTGCTATTATTGGCGTTACCACCAACTGCGAGTTGCATCGCCGTTTGTTAGCCAATCCAGGCTTCCAAAAAGCTGATTTTAACATCCACTTCTTGGAACGCTGGTTAAAACAACTCAGCTTCTAAGCCAATAAATTAAAGTCTCTCCTGCATAAAAACAGGAGGGGCTTCATTTTTTAGAACTCTTAACCCAAATCTCTAAGCTCGCCATCACTCATACCGTGATGCCCATCACGGATAGCTTGAACTTTTCAATGCAGCATCCATCTCTAGGAGAGCCATGATGCTAACTTTATTTACACACAATTTATCCCCTAACCTTGCAGCTATCTCCATACTCCTATTACTCGCCTCATTATTTCTCGCAAAACCATGGCTTATCGCAGCGTGGGGAAATATGAGAATTCATCACCATATGCGCCTATTGCATAAACAGGGCGCGCATATACTGGAAAATATTCACTTTCAAGACAGGAAAGGCAATCCCGTGTACATCGAATATATCATTTTAGGCTCTGAAATTACCTGCCTCAATAGCGCTTCACATTCGGGAAGCATCTGTGGTTCATTGCGTGATGCCATGTGGTCTCAGCAGAGCAACCAAGGAAGCTTCCGTTTTGAAAGCCCGTTACGCCAGCATGCGCGTACTTGCGATGCTCTCCAAGGCATTATTGGGGAACGCGTGAAAATTCAAGCTATTACACTATTCACCCATGCCACTATGAATACAGCCAAACACAAAAA
>JAUZQS010000063.1 GCA_030950875.1 Mariprofundaceae bacterium
CGCCATTGGTTCGCCTCTACCCCCAAAGATAGACAGCGCCGTTTTTCTGCATCCAGCCAACAAGGCATTCATATCACCTTGGCTGGGCAGTCGCTGATTAACTTCGCATCCAATGATTATTTAGGCTTACGCAACCACCCAGAAGTCAATGAGGCCGCCATATCTGCGATTCAAAGCCACGGTGTTGGCAGCGGTGCATCCAGGCTTATTTCGGGTAACCATCCTCAATTACACCAATTGGAGGAGGATCTCGCAGCATGGAAAGGTTATGAATCCTGCCTGATCGTTGGCTCTGGCATGTTAGCAAACATTGGCTTAATTCAAGCCTTAGCAGATCGTCATACACATGTATTTTCTGACAAGTTGAATCATGCATCATTGGTCGATGGTGTGCGCTTATCAGGCGCCATTTCACAGCGCTTTGCACACCGTGATTATGATAAACTATCTTCTTTATTAGAAAAAAATATCACTCAAAAACGCATTATTATTTCCGATGGCGTATTCAGCATGGATGGCGATTGCGCTGATGTTATGCAACTTTTATCGCTGGCGGAGAAGCACGACACACTTTTATTGTTGGATGATGCGCATGGTATTGGCTGCATGGGCGACGATAATCGCGGCTTAACATCTCTGATTGCGGGTCACCACCGTTTGGTTGAAATCGGTACATTTGGTAAGGCATTTGGTGGTTACGGTGCATTTATTCTCGGCACACATGAATTGATTGACGGGCTAACACAACGTCTTCGCACCATGATCTATTCCACCGCACTGCCCGCAGCCATGCCTGCTGCCATGCTTGCGGCGCTCAAACTTATCCAAACAGGCTTATTACAAAAAAAACTACAAGACAATTTGCAATTATTTCGTAATCAAACAAATGGGCTCAATTTATTACCTTCACCCACTGCCATTCAAGCCTTGCTAATAGGTAAAGATAGCCATGCTCTTGCAGCATCTCAAAGACTACGCGATGCGGGCCTCTTTGTTCCTGCCATTCGTCCGCCCACGGTTCCAGAAGGCACATCACGTTTGCGTATTACGCTTTCAGCAGCCCATTCGGCCGAGCAAATTGAGCAATTAACCGTAGCACTCAGGAAACTGGCATGAATCCACCGTTGATATTTATGCACGGTTGGGGTCAGTCAAAACAAATTTGGCATCAACAGCAAAGCCAATTCCCCACTGCAAAATTTTTAAATTTGCCAGGGCATGGCGGTGAACCCGACAGCATCGATTGGCTTACAACATTGGCAAAGCAATTGCCCGAAAACCCTTGCATCTTGGTCGGCTGGTCACTGGGTGGCATGTTGGCTATGCAGCTCGCTCTCGCATATCCCGAACGTATCAAAGCATTGGCTTTGGTAAGCAGTACCCCATGTTTTTCTCAAAAAGAAGGCTGGGCGCATGGTTGTACGGATGAAGTCTTGCAAGGATTCAAACAAGGCATCAAGCATCAAGCTGCCAAAACCATGTCTCGTTTTTTTGCGCTGATGTTTCATTGTGAGGCCATGGAACGCAGGCAATTCAATAGTATTGCTCGTGCCGCTGTTGATCGAGATCAGCCAAGCAGTGCACAAGGTATGCAAGAAGGGCTGCGGTTATTGACAGATTTGGATTTGCGAACCGACATATCCAAAATCACCCAACCAACATGGATCGCACATGGTGAAAATGATGCTATTATTCCCGTACAAGCCAGTGAGTTTCTTGCCAAACATATTTCGCATAGCACACTGCATCGCTTTTCAAGCTGCGGGCATGCGCCCTTTTTAACCCAAGCTGAAACATTTCATCGCCTTCTGGAGTCATGGTGTCATACGATTTAAAAACTTCTCATATTCACCGTCCGCATGTGAAGCGCTCCTTTTCAAGTGCCTCTGAAACATACGACCATCATGCCGTGTTACAGCGTGAAATTGGCGATCGCCTTGTCGCACATTTGAACTTTATAAAAATTGAGCCCAAGCGTATTCTCGATATTGGTTGTGGGACAGGTTATGTCACACGCTTACTAACTCAAAAATACAAGAAATCACATGTTACAGGCCTCGATTTATCCGAGCCCATGGTACGTCATACACGCAAGCAACATACCATGCGCCTACCTTGGCATGGTAAACGCCATCATTGCGTTGCCGATGGTTGTAGCCTTCCCTTTGCCGATGCCTCCTTTGATTTGGTTGCTTCCAACCTTGCGATGCAATGGGTTGGTAATCCTGGAGATATGCTATCTGAAATGCGCCGAGTCCTTGCGCCAGGCGGCTTGATATTATTCTCCACATTTGGTCGGCGCACGCTGGCGGAGTTGCGCCAATCATTGGCTGAACTAACAACAAATGTCGAAGGCCGAAAAGTAGGGCATGTCTTACCGTTTCCTGATGTCATGTCCTTGGGAGATGAACTAAACAAACTGCCTATTGAATTGCCTGTGATTGATAGTGACTTATTTACCTTAACCTACCCCAACGTGATGGCCTTGGTACGGGAATTAAAAGGTTTAGGCGCTTCATCTAGCGCAATTTCAGGGCGTTCTGGAGGTCTTTATGGCCGCCGCCTACTAAAAGAGTTGGATGCCACCTATAGCGAGAAACACCGCATGCCAAATGGTCAAATTCGCGCTACTTTTGAAGCCTTATATGCACAAGCATGGCATAAGGATTCCCCTTATCAGCCAAAGGGAAATATCATTCCCATCGA
>JAUZQS010000064.1 GCA_030950875.1 Mariprofundaceae bacterium
ACGCTTTAGTGCAGAATCCAATATGTCTCCTGATAAGCCTTCTTGGAGAAGTAAATGTCGCATGATTTTAGTATTGTCAGCCTTCCATTGCTCAACACCTGTTTTGGCAATTTTCTCAAATATGGCATGTAGGACATTGCCCACTGGTGCAGCTTCTAGGCCTGCCCAACCAAATTCAGTTTCACTTTTAGGTTCTGAATCAGTGATGGGGTATGGTGCTATGACTTTGGGTATATCGCGCATGCGTTGTAGGGCTTTATTTTCCGTGTTGATATGATGCGTAGAATTTTCAAGCTGTGAAACTTGTGCACCAAAACAATCTTCATCATGCTCAAGAAGCATATGTAGAAATGAGCCTTTTTTGGCATCACCGCTTTTTTCTGAAACATGCCCAAACATGTGCAAACACTTTTCTGCACGGGTGCAGGCAACATAAAGTTGGCGGTGCTGTTCGTGTAAAGCCTTGTTTTTTTCGGTATTCTGAATGAATGAAAATAATTTATCTTTGCTGCGCGTTTGGGGTTTTGGCGAGAGTAAAAATAAACCTTCACCTTGTATTGGCGCTTCGGTAAAGGCAATCATAGGTGGGTCATTCCGGCCACTTGTTTTACCCATGCCTAGCAGAATAACCACATCCCATTGCAGACCTTTTGCGCCGTGAATAGTCATCAGTTCGACCATGCTGGCATCAGGATCATTGTTGGGTGCAGCATACAAAAATTCAAGGCGTTCATCGAAATGTTTGAAGTGAATCGAGCCAGCAATATGTTCGTTTTCCAAACTTTCTAGAAGCTGTAAAACAGTTTCAACATTGGTATGAGCACTACCTTTCAATAGATGCGGCATACCCAAACGCAACCATGCAGTTTCAATGCAATGTCGAACATTTCTATGCCCAACTGTTGCGACACAGGGGGCTAAGGCATGGGTAAGATGTTCGATACGTGAGCGGGTATCTGAATGCAATAAGGATAACATTTCCGTATCATGCAATATATCCCACACACAAAACGCTGATGTATGGTTGCCCAAAATTTCAAATAATTCAGTATTGTTCAAGCCACAGCAGGGGGCGCGCAACAGTGCTACCCATGATGCTTTGTCAGCAGGGTGTAAGAGTGCACGGGTTAAGGCACGCAAGGTGCGAATTTCGGGTTGTTTTGCCAATGGAAGAATATTCACAGCACGAAATGGAATACCTTGCTTTTCAAAGGTGGGTATAATTTCATGCAAGTGTTTGCGGGTACGCGCCAGTATGCCGATACGCTGCTTTTGTTGACGGGCTTGTTGAACAATTTCCATGATAGCCGTGGCTTCACACGGTGTGTCTTCGCCGTTTTGTAGGTGGAGATATACATCGCCTTCATGATTGCGAGCAGCTTCGGCTTGAGCATGACAAACAGCACCACTGATAGCATCTGCTTGGCTTGGAAAAATTTGTGAGAACGCACGATTGACCCAATGTACGATATTGGGGCTAGAGCGAAAATTTCGTTGTAATGAACATGGTAAAACTTCGGGTAGACCAACATTGTTGTTCGCTGCTTCAAGAAATAGACTGACTTCGGCCTTTCGGAAGCGGTAAATGGACTGCATTGGGTCGCCAACCATGAATAATGTTCGTGCATCACCTTTTTGCCAGCCTGCGGTGAGGCAGCGCAGTAATTCAATTTGCAATTCGGAAGTGTCTTGAAACTCATCTACGAGAATATGTTGAATACGATAATCCATCTTGAGCAGGATATCGGATGGGCGGCCTTGCTCATCTCGTAAGGCATCCAATGCCCGCAGTGATATTTCGGTGAAATCAGCGCTTCCTTGTCGCATAAATATAGACTGTAATTCGGCTGATGCGAGGGGTAGCAGTGTGAAAAGGGATTCTAGAACAAGCCATTGTTCATCTGTAAAACAATGGGAAGATGGCATTTTTTGAATATCATGCCATTGCTGTGAAAGTTCAGGAATATCAGATAAATGAGAAAAAATATCTAAAACAGCATTTTTTTCAACTTTTCTATCAGCAGGGAAACCTTGTGCTTTGGTGACTGTTTTGCGAAATGAACCTTTATCAATGAGTAAGAATTTCGCAATAGCCTGCCAAATTTCAAGATGCCCCATATCAGGCTCTGGCCATGTTTGCATATTACTTAATGCTTCTGAACCGCCATGTTGCGCAGCAAAAGTCATCAAGGCTGGTAGTGTACTCTTATATTCGATAGGCATCGATGCATCACATTGTTGCAATTGATGTTCAATGTAAAAGGCGAGGTTATGCTCTAATAAATCGCGCAGACCCTGTGTATTGCGGGCATATTTTGCGATATATCCTAGCCATTGCTCGCGGTTCTGTAGCATATTGGCAATCAGTGTTATCACAGAAGTGGTATTATGATCCTGATGTAATAACAGAGTTTCTACGGCTGTGCGATATTGGTTTGCTGCATGGCTTAGTGTGTTTTCGGCAGCTTGTTGGTACATGGCTTGAGCATGTTCGCTGGGGTGTGGCATATCCCCCAAACCAGAAAGTAGGGGCAGTTGCCGCGCCAACATGTTGGTCAGGCTATCCAATGTCATCATGCGTAGACGATTGGGGTTTTCTAATAACTTCCATTGCCGATCATCGGATCGCTTTAATACCTTTTCAGCCAAACGCCACGTATTCATGCGATGGCTTTCTTCATCTTCGGGCTTGGGCATGTGTAATGATTCCAAGACGCGCGCACGCATCTCCGCAGCGGCCTTGCGAGTGAAAGTAAGTGCCAT
>JAUZQS010000065.1 GCA_030950875.1 Mariprofundaceae bacterium
GTTTGCATAATAACCATCTGCGGGGTTACCAATCGCCAACGATTTGGCAATCGTATTGGCTTTCACAGGATGAATCATATCCGTACCATCTTTCACAGATTTAGAAATCGGTGAACAACCTGTTGCTTGCGCACCATAAACGGCAGTATCGTTACCTTCGATGAGACCAAGTTTAATAAACTCTTTAATAGACTTATCAATCTTGGTACAAAGTGAACCAGATGCCATTGGCACAACCACGTGCTTGGGTGCTTTCCAGCCCAATTGCTCCATGATTTCATAACCCATGGATTTAGAGCCTTCAGCATAAAATGGACGAATATTCACATTCACAAATGCCCAGGCATATTTACCCGCAACTTCTGAACACAAACGGTTCACATCGTCATACTGACCTCTAATACCGATGATGTTGGTACCAAAGATTCCCGCACCTAGAATTTTACCTTGTTCCAAATCTTCAGGGATAAACACATAAGATTCCAAACCCGCCGCCGCAGCATTTGCAGCCACAGAGCCAGCCAAGTTACCTGTAGATGCACAAGCAACCGTTTTAAAGCCAAATTCAACAGCTTTAGAAAGTGCTACTGCAACCACGCGATCTTTAAATGATAATGTTGGATAGCATACAGAGTCATTCTTAATGTAGAGCTCTTTAACACCCAAGGCTTCTGCAAGGCGTTTCGCACGAATTAACGGCGTAAAGCCATTGTTCACCCCTACTTTTGGTTCACCATCAATCGGCAACAACTCTTTATAACGCCACATCGTTTGTGGCCGAGATTCAATCAATTCACGGGTGAATTTACCTTCAAGTTTTTCATAATCATAGACTACTTCTAGTGGTCCAAAACAATATTCACAAACGTGCGTAGGCTGAATTTCATATTCTTGGCCGCACTCACGGCATTTTAAGGCACGAACAATACTTTCACTCATGTTTCACTACTCCAATCAAAACAGTTGCCGAAATCCATAAACAAAAAAACCTCCGCGAGATAAGCAGAGGTTGAAAAGAAAATCGCTAGTAAAAAAAACGATCATAAACTCATCAACCCGACTATCATCGCTCTCGGCACAAAACCGAGCAGGCGTTGGCACCATTCTCCACATCATCAAAGCATCGCTTTAACTTTGTAGTCGGTTGCCGCAGTTTCACAAGGCCTGTAACCCTCCACTGCTCTGGATAAAAATCGGATCCAAAATATGTATGGCGCATTATTCACACTAAGAAAAAAAAAACAAGCGCTTTAAAATAATCACCAACATCAAAAAAACATTCCCCTTAAATTTATAATTGACATATAATTAACATTCAAGCATGGTTTCATGGATGCAAATATCTCCTGTTTCTCATGCACAAAACGCATTCAATACGATCATTAATCCACAACAACCTGCCGATACGAATCCAATTACTACTGCAAAAGCAGCAGATCAAGTATCCATATCTTCCGCAGCAAAAGCCTTGGCTAGTGGCGAAGCAACTGAATCTCCAAGTACTGAATCCAGCGAATCTTCTGCCGCACAAAAAACTGAAGGTGAAGCAAGCTCTGGGAAAAGCATCAATATTACTGCCTAACACATCTATGTATTTGGGATACTAAAATTATTTTTCCAGTGAAAATTTAATTTTCTCGAAAAGCATGCGTTATGGGGTAACGACGGTCACGTCCAAAGGCGCGTTTTGTTATTTTCACACCAGGCGGTGCTTGTCTGCGTTTATACTCTGAATTTTGCAACAAACGCACTACACGTACTACTTCCGCTCGGTCAAAACCTTGCGCTGCAATATCATCCACACTCAACCTTGCCTCAATACTTGCCTGAAGTATTGCATCAAGCACATCATAATCAGGCAACGAATCTGAATCTTTTTGATCAGGTGCCAATTCAGCAGATGGTGGTTTATCAATGCTATTTTGCGGAATGACTTCAGCGTTGCGGTTTATATGGTTTGCAAGCGCAAACACCTCCATTTTATAGACATCTTTAATCACCGCAAAGCCGCCCGCCATATCGCCGTAAAGCGTAGCGTAACCCACTGCCATTTCAGATTTATTGCCTGTGGTAAGCAGCATACGCCCTGTTTTATTGGAAATCGCCATAAGTAATACACCACGAATACGGGCTTGAATATTTTCTTCGGTTACATCTGGCGCAGATTTACCCCACTGCGCAAAAGTCTCGGATAACATGTCATTCACAGAAGATACGCCATCCGCAATGGGAAGCGTAATCGATTCAATACCTAAATTTTTCACCAAAGCCTGTGCATCACTCAATGAATGATCACTGGAATATTTGGATGGCAGCAATACTCCCAGCACATTCTCAGCGCCCAAAGCTTCAGCCGCAATCACTGCCACCACCGCTGAATCAATACCACCAGATAGACCAATCACCACTTGAGTGCAGCCATTACGCCGCACATAATCACCTACACCCATCACCAAGGCATGGTTTAGTTGCGTCATCTGAGATGGTAATCTGACAATGTTTTTTTCTACTTCAAGGCTGTTACAAAGCAGTATATCTTCTGTAAACATCACTGCTCTCGCACATAATTCACCATCGGCATTGACCATATGCGACCCACCATCAAACACCACTTCATCCTGACCACCCACAGGGTTTACATACAAAATAGGTGCTGAAAATTGTTTGGCTCGGCGTTTTGTCAAAGTCTCACGCTCTTCTTGCTTACCCCAATGAAACGGTGATGCATTTAAGTTCAACCACAATTCACAATCATAATCAGCCTGTTTTTCAGCCAACCCATCATGCCATAAATCTTCACAAATACCTATACCAACAGACTTACCGTTCACCTTAAAAACAGATTCTCCATGACCAGAAGAAAAATAACGGTGTTCGTCAAACACGCCATAGTTCGGAAGATGTTTTTTATCATAAATACCGATAATTTCACCATTTTGGCATAGAAATGCAGAATTTTTCAATTTTCCTTCATCAAAACGTGGGGCACCAAATACACAACAAACAGCTTCAGAAGCCTGTACCAGTTGCCCTACAGCTTCATCAACAGCGTGCATAAAAGCAGGTCGCAACAATAAGTCATCTGGCGGATAACCCGTCACCACCAACTCTGGAAACACCACAATATCACAACGCTGCACTTCAGCATCCGCCATAACCTTCTTCACCATTGCCATATTGCCTGCAATATCGCCAACACGCGGCATACACTGCGCCAACATCACTTGCATGTGTTTTTTCCTAGCACAAACATTGCATCTCCATATGAATAAAAGCGGTACGCCTTTTCAATGGCATAGTCATAAGCTTTTAACACCTGCTCTTTACCAGCTAATGCCGATACTAACATCAATAAAGTTGATTGTGGCAAATGAAAATTGGTCAGCAAGGCATCCACCATTTGAAAGTCATAACCTGGATAAATAAATATATCTGTACGTCCGCTACCAGCTTGCAACACACCATCAACACAGGCTGCTTCAAGCGTTCTTAAACTGGTTGTACCTACTGCCAGTACACGTCGCCCTTCAGCTTTTGCTTGATTGATTTTTTCTGCGGCTTGCTTAGAAATAACATACGCTTCTTCATGCATTTTATGAGCATGCACATCATCCACTTGCACAGGTTGGAATGTTCCCGGGCCGACATGCAAAGTCACATGCACAAAGCTTGCCCCTGCTGCTTCCATTTTATTCATTAATTCAGGGGTTAAATGCAACCCCGCCGTAGGTGCAGCTACAGCACCATCATGGGTCGCAAACACAGTTTGATAACGTTGCTTATCTTCTTCAGAATCAGGGCGATCAATATAAGGTGGCAACGGCATATGCCCGTGCGCTTCAATGGCTTGCGCAACATCTGTAAAATCTTGCTTATCCGCGACAAGCCTTATTTCAACACACTTACCATCACGCGCCAACACTTCAGCGTGAAAACCATCGCCAAATAGAACCTTATCACCTTGCTTAAGCGGCTTATTGGCTTTTCCCCATGCAGTCCAAACGTCAGTAGCACCTGTGGGCTCAAGCAATAGTATTTCGACCTTACCACCACTGGGCTTCTGCCCTAAAAGACGTGCGGGAATCACCCGCGTATCATTCACCACCCATACATCACCTTCTTGCACCAAGAATGGCAAATCAGCAATAGCGCCATCAACAAACGCTTCATCATCCCAACGAAGTAACCGCGAAGCATCTCGCTTCTCCAAAGGGCGTTTGGCAATCAGTCTCTCAGGCAACTCAAAATCAAAATCAGATGTTCGCATAAAAGTTTATACTCAGGAGCGGTTTATAAAGTCTGCACACCTTCTGGTGTACCCATTAGCACAACATCGGCACGTTGATGTGCAAAAATGCCATTGGTCACCACACCTGGCACTTCATTTAAATCATTTTCCAATGCCAATGCATCAGTAATTTTCAGACCAAAAACATCGACAATAATATTGCCATTATCTGTAATAAAGCCTTCACGCACCTTGGCTTCACCACCCAATTTATTGGCAATCCCCATCACCAAGGCTTCAGCCATTGGAATCACTTCAATCGGCAGTGGAAATGCGCCCAAATAATCCACCTGTTTTGTACCATCCACGATACAAACAAACTTATCCGATGCTGCCGCAACAATCTTTTCACGGGTTAATGCGCCACCACCACCCTTGGTTAGGCACTTTTCAGGATCAAACTCATCTGCACCATCAATATATACCGAAAGGCTATCCACCTGTTGCAAGGCATCGTTTAGCTCCAGAACAGGCACACCGTGCCCGCGCAAACGCTCAGCAGTAGCTTCAGAGCTGGCAACCGTACCTTTGATTTTATCTTTCATAGAGGCCAATGCATCAATAAACATATTGGCCGTCGAGCCTGTACCCACACCTACAATACTACCTTCAACCACATATGCTAATGCCGCTTCCGCAACTTTTTGTTTCATCTCATCCTGCGTCATCCAAGCCTCCAGTGTCCCTCATATATCACTATTTGGCGCAGTCTAACGCAAATGGGCATTTCAATAAACCTCGCACACGTTAATATACTGCCATGCCCAATATAAATGCTGACCACATCATAAGCCTGCTCTTTATTTTAGGGTTTGCTCAACTTATGTGGATTTCTGCGATGCTTGCCAAACGCGGTATAGCGCCTGAATTCATATGGCAAGGCACGATGCCACTACTAACTATTTGGGTACTAATATGGCCTGTTTATACGCAAACCGTGTGGTTATGGTTGCCTATCGCTATTTTTATAATCACAGCTCTATTAAGCCACATAATAAAGCGCCCTTTTTGGCAATATCTACATACTATTTGGGGCGGTTATACAAATAGCAAACGTAGTTTGCCCTGGGACATTCTATCACTTACATCCACCCTTGCTATTGCCCTTGCATTTTTTCAAAACATCCCTGAATTTGGCTTCGCCTTAGCTTTGACAGCTTGCCTGGCTTTTCCACTTGCTACATTACTTGATCGCATTGCTTACCTTCAACTCGGTTTTTTGTTACACCCCCAACAAACCCTTCTCGGCCACCTTGCTCTGATTGCCAGCAGTGCGCTTTTATGTGCTTGGAGCATCCACTTGTACCATGGCATCAACTGGCAACAGTTACTCATTGCCACCCTTATTGCAGGTATGGCTGCATCATTATGCCGTGCCTTATTACCACGTTATTGGAATCAACCAGCCGCCATACTGACTATGGGCTGGATACTCTGGCTGTTGTAGGCTTGCCGCATGTCTTATACTCAAACACTGATTGATTTAGCCCTTACAGAAGATGCTGCGTATGAAGATCACACGGCTTTGGCCACCATCTTGGATGTACAACGCGGTATCGCTCGCATCACTGCCAAAGGCGAAGGCGTGTTGTCAGGCTGCACGATTGCTAGCCAAGTGTTTACAACTATGGACAATCGTATTCAGCAACATTGGAGCAAACACGATGCCGATACGGTAAAAGTTGGTGATGTGATTGTGGAGCTTACAGGAAGCCTTCGTCATTTACTTGCCGCTGAGCGTACAGCCCTAAATTTCATGCAACATTTATCAGGTATTGCTACAGCCACCCATGCTTTTGTTTCGGCAGTGCAAGATGCGACGTGCGCTATCGCCGACACCCGCAAAACCACGCCTGGACTTCGTCTTTTGGAGAAGCAGGCCGTAGTTCATGGTGGCGGCATCAACCACCGCATGGATTTGGCGAGCGGCATGCTCATCAAAGAGAATCATATCGAAGCCAGCGGTTCCATTAGCGAAGCCATCAATGCATGTTTTAAACACAATAAGGATATTTGGGTTGAGGTGGAATGTGAAACTTTTGCACAGGTCAAAGAAGCCGTTGCCTTATGTCCTGATATTATTTTATTGGATAACATGAGCCCTTCACAGGTAAGCGAAGCACGCTCTTTCGTTCCAACTTCTATTTTACTCGAAGCATCTGGAAATATCGGACTACACAATGCCCATGAATATGCACAAACAGGCGTGGATCGCCTCGCTATTGGTGCGATCACTCATTCTGCCACCGCATTGGATCTTTCCATGCGAGTACAAGCCTTGGAACTCAACCAAGCCGCCAATGACGAGGCCTCATGAAATCCAAGTCACGCCAACATATTCTTAGCCGACTGAGTACCTCCTCTGGAGCGCTATCAGGTGATGCTTTAGCCCAAGAATTAGGCATCTCCCGTGCAGCAATTTGGAAGCATGTCGATGCTTTACGCAAACAAGGTGCAAATATCCAATCCCATGCAGGGCAAGGTTATCAACTTTGCACTGACTTTTTTAGTGCCGCCACATTGCAAGCTCAGTGCTCGAACCTCCACCGCATCGGAAAGCATATCCAACATTTTGATAGCCTTGACTCTAGCAACCGCGAAGCTATGCGGCAGGCAGAAGCAGGGGCTAAAGAAGGCACGGTGATTGTCGCCGACCAGCAAAGTGCGGGCAGAGGAAGGTTGGGACGAACTTGGCATACCGTGGGTGAATCACTGGCATTGAGCATCATCTTACGCCCACCTTTATCACCTGAAAAAGTCTCGCAACTTTCTTTATTAACCGCCGTCGCTCTACAGCATGCCTTATCCCAATACTGCAATAACATCCGTATAAAGTGGCCGAATGATTTACTTATAAATGGCGCGAAGGTTTCAGGCATTTTAACGGAAATGCGTGCTGAACCTGGTCTGGTACATGCTGTCATCGTTGGTATTGGCATTAATATCAAAGCGCCAGAGCAAGGTTGGCCGAGTGATATTTCGCAAACCGTCACTGATTTAGAAAGCCACCATAAAAAGCCTATATCCCGTTTACAATGTGCAACATCCATACTAAAAAGTATGGATCAATGGTATGCCACTTACCTCCAAGACGGTTTCGCGCCTATTCGTGCTGCATGGTGGCAAGCCCATGCAGCATCAGGTCAAAAAGTACGCGTCCATGATGGAAAGTCATACATCGAAGGTGTTGCCCAAGCTCTGGATGATGATGGTGCGTTACTACTCGCCACACAAGATGGAATCCAGCGCATTATCGCAGGTGAATTAGAGCTTTTAGAAAAAAAGGTTACACTATGAGCAACTTGCTATGCATTGATGTTGGTAATACCCAAATGGTCTTCGGATTATATCAAAAGGGCGAACTAACTTGTCATTGGCGTTTATCTAGCAGCTCCCATGTCACCAGCGATGAATTAAGCTGGCAATTACATGGCATGTTTACCCAATTCAATCATGACCCAAAAACCATGAATGGCATCATGATTGCCAGCGTTGTTCCTCATCTTGATAGCGTATTACGAGAATCTTGTATGCAAACATGCGCCTGCCCAACAGCCTTTATTGGTGATAGCGGTGTCAAAACTGGCATAGCTGTGGAATACAAAAATCCTCGCGAAGTCGGTGCAGATCGCATTGCTAATGCCATTGCTGTACGCGAATCTTATGGTAGCCCTGCCATCGTCTTGGATTGTGGCACTGCCACCACATTCGATTTGATTAATCAGCAAGGCCATTATGCTGGTGGCTTAATTATTCCAGGCATGGATATTGCGTTGGCAGCTCTATGCCAACGTGCTGCCAAATTACCTGAAGTCTCTGTCACTGCTACAAAAACCTTGATTGGTCGTGATACCATTAGCAGCATGCAAGCAGGAAGCTATTGGGCAGCAGTCGATGGTTTATCAGGCATTATCAAACGACTACATGCATTGGATGAGTATCGTAATGCCCCAGTTATTGCCACCGGTGGCCTAGCAGCCAGTATTCATGGCGATATGCCCAATATCACCACCTTGCAGCCTCATTTGACCTTAAATGGTCTCTATATTCTTGCTCAGCGTCATTTTACATCATGAAACGTCTGCTTATATTCACCTTTATAGCTGCCAGCATCAGTTTAACGTGGCTGGCTTGGAACCCGCCTATCGTGCAAAATCATTTGACTCGAATCCATATGCCTATCCCCGAAATACAGTCACTCGATGCTGGGCCTTGGCGAGTGATGACGCGCCGTATGATATCCAAACAAGCCGTTGAAGGGATGAAATCGCGTTTATTGGAGGCGGGCTTTCATCCTGAACTGATTCAAAAACGAGAGCCTGTCGAGCTTCATGCTTTTGATGATCCGCGAATATTCAAAAAACAATCCGAGGCAGCTAAGGTAAAAGCCAAGTGGCGAGCTATGGGGGTTGAAGCAGATGTACTTCACCACCTAACCAAAGACGATGAAAAGGTTTTTAAAGTCGGATTAGGTCGCTTTTATATGTCCGAATATGCTGAAAGCATGCAAGAGCAACTCAAAAGAAGCAAACAACCTTATAACTATGAACGTCGTACGGTCAGCATTCCAAGTTATCATTTTATCTTTCCTGCCATGACCAAAGGTGAAGCTGAAATATTATGGAAGCGCCTACAAAATATGGGAATTGCTGATCCCGTAATCATGCAACGATCTGAATTTGAAAAGCTTTACCCTAATAAGTTGGCAAAACGGTCAAATAAATAGTCCGCATCTTGTGGGCCAGGGCTAGCTTCAGGGTGATATTGCACAGAGAATATTGGCTTACCTTTCACACATAAGCCTTCAACCGTCCCATCAAACAAAGAACGATGGGTAATTTCCACATGCTCTGGCACAGCATCATCTGCTACGGCAAAACCATGATTTTGACTGGTTATTTCAATCTTGCCCGTAGTTTCGTCTTTCACAGGGTGATTGCCACCACGATGCCCAAACTTCAATTTAAATGTCTGCAAGCCCAAGGCTTGTGATAACAACTGGTGACCCATGCAAATACCAAAGATTGGCGTATCCGCATCCAGTAGTTCACGAATCGTATCCACCGCATAAGCCACTGCCGCTGGGTCGCCCGGGCCATTGGATAAAAAGATACCATCGGGATTCATTGCCAATACATCTTTGGCAGAGGTTTGCGCAGGTACAATCGACACTTTCAAACCACGATCTGCCAATTTTCGGAAAATATTACGCTTGCAACCAAAATCAAAGGCTACAACGTGTTTTTTCATTGCCGGTTGTTTGTAAGCCGCAGTATCAATATCGTAGGTTCCCTGCTGCCATGTTGAAACATGATCACAACTCACTTGCCCTACCAAATCACGACCTTCCAAACCTATCCAAGCCTTGGCTTTCGCTACAGCGTCTTTCTCAGACATACCATCGGATGCAATCACCCCATGTTGCGCACCATGATCACGCAAATGCCGCACCAAAGCTCGGGTATCAATATCCGCAATGCCTACCACAGACTTCGATTTCAACCATGTTGCCAAGTCTTGTTCGGCTCGATAGCTTGATGTTTGACGTGCAGGTGCTCGCACAATCAAACCACGCACAGCCACATGATCAGATTCCATATCCTGCGCATTGACGCCAACATTACCAATATGTGGATATGTAAAAGTCATAATTTGATCGGTATATGAAGGGTCTGTCAGAATTTCCTGATAGCCAGTTAATGACGTATTAAAACATACCTCACCAACGGTATTGCCTGTTGCGCCAAATGCTACGCCACGAAAAATACGGCCATCTGCCAACGCTAGAATTGCCTGTGTTTCACTCATGCGCATATACCTCAGTAAAAGACTCGCCGCAGGGTATGAAAAACACTATGAAAAGTCGAGAAGACATTACTGCCTAAGGCAATAAAGGCATCGTAGCATATCCGCCTGTCATGAGCCAAACGAGCAATATCATTGCAGGAATGTACACCACCCTAATCTGTCAACATATTTGAGCCGCCTTTCCAAACCTTTTGATTGGGAAAGCTCCACAGATGCACTCTTTTTCATGATGACCCATGTGGTCTCAGGAAATTCTTTGTATGTTGCAGTGATACTGGTTGAAGCAGCTTTAATTTCCTTCACTGGCTGGCGTTCTAAGCTATAGAAATACCTGTAAGATCGGAAATATCTTCATCGATTAAGTCTTCTGCCATCGCATTCATGGAAAGGCTGCTTATCATGAAAAGCAATCCGTATGTCATCATGTTTCGTTTCATCGCTTTTCTCACTTTTAACATTTCGTGCTCTAAATCAATACATACACAGCAAAATACCCGCCCACAGTGAGCCAGACAAACAGAATCGCTGCAAGAATAAATGGTTTGATGCCCACACCTTTGAGTTTATCAAAGTTTGTTTCCATTCCCAAAGCTGTCATTGCCATGGTTAATAAAAACTGATCAATATGCTGTAATACCATGACCCATGATGCAGGTAACAGATGAAGAGAGTTAAACCCAACGATTCCCAGGAAGCCCAAGGCAAACCAGGGCACCGTTAATGATGTATTCGTATCTTTGCCTTCACCGTTACCATATTTGGCCCACCACCATCCCATAAACAGTAAAGCAGGAACAAGCAGCATCACACGGGTCATTTTAACAATCACCGCATCATTGCTCACCGTTTGACCTATATCACTTGCTGCACCGACAACCTGCGCTACTTCATGCACCGTTGCGCCGATGAAAACACCCCAACCATTTGCATCAAGATTCAAGATGCCCCATTGATAAATGAGCGGATAAATCACCATTGCCAACGTACCAAATACAACAACAGTTGCGACCGCAGCGGCTGTTTGATGGCCTTTAGCCTTAATAACATCTTCAAAAGCCAAGATAGCAGCCGCGCCGCAAATCGCGCTGCCAGCCCCAGTAAGTAGCGTTGTTTGTTTATCCATACCCAATAGATAAACACCCACAATATAAGCAATGCATAGTGTGCTGATTACAATAAAGGATGCCGCAGCGAGACCAACCCAACCAATCATCATAACTTCTTGCAATGTGATATAAAAACCATAAAGAATCACTGCCAGACGAAGAATTCTCCTTGCTGTGAAGCTGATGCCCGGCAACCAGGCTTCCGGCATACGGTGATGCAGCGTATTGGCATAGACAATACCTAACACTATGCCAATAATCAGTGGACTTATACCCAGTTGATGAACCCCAGACCATTGGCTGATTTGTGTGGCAGCCAATGCAAACAGGGTAACAAATAAAATACCATTGTTAGTATCGGCACGTTTTTGCTTACTGAACATAGCTTTTCTCCGTATTTATCATGGGAGGAAGTCTATGTTTTTAATATAGGCATGAATAATGATAGTTAATGATATAATATATCAAATATGGTGATATATTCACCTCATGAATATTCATCAGGATCATCTTTTAAGTTTTGTCGCCTTGGTTCAGACAGGCAGCGTCAGTGCCGCAGCCAAATCCCGGTTCTTAACCCAGCCAGCCATTTCCAACCAGTTAAAGCGTTTACAGGAAACTGTTGGTATGCCACTTTATCGACGGCAGGGGCGTGGTGTTCAATTAACGGGGGCAGGTGAAGCCTTTTATATTCATGCCTTGAAAGTTCAACAGTCGATACAGGATTTAAACAGTTTTGCGGATGAACTTCACGGGTTGCAAGCTGGGCGGATTTATCTTTCCGCCAGTCAAACCATTGCAGGTTCTCTTCTACCCGCAGCACTGCTTTCTTTTCACCAGTTACATCCACAGATTGAGGTGTTTGTGAATAGTGTAAATAGCCAACAAGTATTTGAGAGCATGGATCACCATGATTTGGGTTTGGTGGAAAGCCCCTTACCGTCAAGTCTATCTGAGTGTTGCAGTGTTGAACCCCTTGGGGAAGATAAAATTGTCACCGTGATGCCTATGAATCACCCTCTTGCAACATACAAATCCATTGAATTAAGTCAGCTTGAAGCTTATCCACTGATTTGGAGAGAACAAGGCTCAGGCACACGGGAAGTACTAGAACGAGCATGGATGGCAACAACAAGGAAACAGCCCCATGTTCAGCTATGTATGGGGGGTGTATCGGCTGTACTTGAGTCAGTGCGCCAAGGCTTGGGAATTGGCGTGGTATCACAGTTTTGTTTGCCAACAGGAGAATCTATTTTAACCACTCGCCCATTTCACCCACAATTATCCCGTCCCATGAGTTTACTTCAGCCAAGGCATGCTTCACCGCTGGCGAAAAAATTAGTTGCTTTTCTCGTACCTTATCTGCGTTCACGATTAAGCCAATAAATACAATACAAGAGGTGGATCCTATCATGTCCTATACTGGATTATTACTTTATAAAAAGAGAAACCCACTTTCTATCGCAGACTCCTTATAAATCATAGCCTTCCTTAAGCCAGAAACGTCATTTAAAGACATGGATAAACTTGCCATGAAACAATCAGACCTTGACGCTTGGAAGCAGTTATAAAAGGCTAAGACCAAGTTGTTCGATACTATTTTTGGGCAGACTCTATATGCAGCATAATCAAAAACTATGCTCATACATTTCAGACGCATTTAACGATTGGGAAATACTCTTAAACTAGCATTTTGTAGGGGTAAAATGAAAACTCCCCTCTATATTGAATGGGATATCAGGCAAAAATAGGCAGCTAGCCTCTTGGTAAATACGTTGAAGGATTTAAAGTTTTTCCAAAAAGACGGACTTCATAATGCAAATGCGGACCCGTGGAGTGCCCTGTTGAGCCCACACGCCCAATTAATTGATTGTATTCAACTTCATCGCCAGCCTTGACT
>JAUZQS010000066.1 GCA_030950875.1 Mariprofundaceae bacterium
GATCTTTTGAATGGCGTTGAAACCATGCCGATGTCTTGCGATCTTTTTTACTTTTCGATTGTTTTGCCATGCTAAATTAAAATCACTCCTTCAATTTCCAGCCGATACGCCATAAATACCAAGATGATATGACTGCCAAGATTGTTAATGCAGCCACAGCTCCCATGGCTTGCAATGGGTCGCTATCGCCTGTGGAAATAAAACCATGACGAAAACCATCAATGAGATAAAAGAATGGATTCCAAGCATTGATTGATTGCCAGAATGGCGGCAGTTGTGAAACAGAATAAAATACACCCGATAAAAAGGTTAATGGCATGATGATAAAGTTATTTACCATGGCCATATCATCGAAGGTTTTGGACCACATTCCACCAATCAAACCCAAGCTGCCCATAATCAGACTTCCACAAATACCATAAAATAAAATCATCCAAACATGCGTGAGTGCTAAATCTGAAAATGGTAATAAAACCAATAACAACACACTGCCCACTACAAAAGCACGCAACACAGCCGCCGCGAGAAATGCAATGATAGCTTCGGCCGCTGAAATCGGTGACATCAATAAAAAAACATGCACATTCATGATTTTACCAACAATCATCGAGCTGGAGGTATTGGCAAAGGCATTTTGCAACATGGCCATCATAATCAACCCTGGAATCAAAAAACTAAAGTAATCAACATCCAAACCCGGAACCTGCCGCTCTCCCATGGCATAACGAAAAACAATTAAATATAAAATGGCTGTGAGTGCTGGAGCGACAATGGTTTGCATTTTTACGCGTAAAAAACGTCTGCTTTCACGCTGGAATAATGTCCAAGTACCAATCACATTAAAGCGATTCATGAAGGATCACCTGTTAAACGTAAAAAGACATCTTCAAGATCCTCTTGCCGTATATTTACATCTACTGGAGCCCCTAATTGTTGTTTGGCAGCTTGATAGACTGCATCAAAATCAGAGTGAGTACCTTGTTTGTTCAAGGTTAAACACAGTTGATTATCATGAACACGCGGTGAAAAAGCTGCCAGAACAATCGTATCTTCATCAGAAAGTTGTAAGGGCTCATCATACGACAAACACAATGAAGATGAAGCTACATCACCCATTAATGTCTTCATAGGACATGATGTAATGAGTTTTCCTTGATCAATAATAGCGACTTGATCGCATAACTCTTCTGCCTCTTCAAGGTAATGGGTGGTCAAAAGAATTGTTGTTCCTGCTGCATTAAGCTCACGCATAAAGTCCCACAAGCGCTTGCGCAGTTCGACATCAACCCCTGCTGTTGGCTCATCCAAAATGACCAGCTTGGGGCGATGTACCAAAGCTTGTGCTACCAATAATCGACGGCGCATACCACCTGATAATTGGCGGGTTACTTTATGTGCATGTTCAGCAAGTTCTAAGCGCTCAAGCAGTTCATCAACCCAATGATCATCGGCTTTCTCGCCATACATGCCACGGCTAAACTTAAGTATTTCCCGTGGTGAGAAAAAAGGATCAAAGGCAATTTCTTGGGGTACGACCCCCATGCGCCGCTTGCACCATGCACGCTCAAGAAAAAGGTCATGCCCCAACAAAGAAACATTCCCTGATGATGCGTTCACGGTGTCTGCTAAAATATTGATTAATGTTGATTTCCCAGCCCCATTGGGACCTAAGAGTGCAAAAAAAGAGCCTTCAGGAACGGTAAGTGAGATGTCTTGCAAAGCCACCTTACCATTGCCATATATTTTACTAACATTGTTTATTTCAAGTGCATTCATGGTTTTATTACATCATAAAAAAAGCGGGGCATTGCCCCGCTTCAATATCTCATTGCCGCATTGTTTAATAGGATGCCACATGTCCGCAGCCACTACCTGCTTCCGCAGGCGTGAATGATTTTCCACAACCGCATGTTGAAGCGGCATTGGGATTTTTAATTACAAATGACTCGCCCTGCAATGAGGTTTTGTAGTCAATTTCAGCACCGTCAAGCATATCAAGACTCATTTGGTCGACCAGTAGCTTTACGCCGTGATTTTCAACAACAGTATCATTTTCTTTGATTTCATCATCAAAGGTAAAACCATATTCAAAACCAGAGCAACCACCACCTGAAACAAATACGCGTAGATTCAAATCTTTATTATCTTCTTGAACTAACAAACCCTGCACTTTTTTAGCTGCGTCTTCTGTTAATGTTACTGACATTTGTTATACCTCTCATAATCAAAACTTGGTTCAATATGCAAGTCAGATGGGCGTATTATCTAATTTATCATGGGCAAGCGCAAGCTTCATTCAATGTATAGAAGGTATGCACTTTTATTAAAAAAATTTAACAATAGCCGAAATTACTTGAATACAATATACTGCGATGCTGAGAATATTCCAATAAATACAAAGGAATAAAAGCAGTATCCTATGCAAAATAAGGGTGTTGGCTTTTATATTTAAAGGGGGAGAAGAATGGGCGAAGTACGGGTAGAACGTAGGGTAGAACGCAATATTAGTCGTCTCACTGCTAGCACCGTTGCATTGGTTTTGGCTGGCGGTAAAGGCTCAAGACTTAAGGCTTTGACTGAATGGCGAGCCAAACCATCGGTTCCATTTGGTGGAAAATTCCGCATTATCGATTTTCCGCTTTCTAATTGTATCAATTCGGGTATTCGTCGTATTTCAGTGATTACGCAATATAAATCACATTCGTTACAACGTCATTTACAACGTGGTTGGAGCTTCCTTTCTGGGCAGTTTGGTGAATTTTTAGAAGTTTTACCCGCACAACAGCGCCAAGGTGAAGGTTGGTACGAAGGTACTGCCGATGCCGTTTATCAAAATCTAGACATTATCCGCCATTATAACCCAGAGTATATTGTTATTCTGGCTGGTGATCATATTTATAAGATGGATTATGGTAAAATGATTGCTGCACATGTTGCCAATGGTGCGGACATTACCGTTGGTTGTATTCCTGTCCCCTTAGACGAAGCCAGTGCTTTTGGTGTGATGGCGATTGACGAGGATTCGCGCATTGTAGAATTCGCAGAGAAGCCATCCAACCCTAAAACCATGCCCAATGATGATACACAGGCTCTGGCATCGATGGGAATTTATGTTTTCTCAACCCAGTATTTACGTGACCGCTTGGTGGCGGATGCCAAAGATTCAAATTCCACACATGATTTCGGGCATGATTTAATTCCGCATGCTATTGAGCATGCCAATGCTTTTGCTTTTCCATTTGTAAATGCCAATACGGGCGGTCCAAGCTATTGGCGTGATGTCGGTACGATTGATGCATATTGGGAAGCCAATATCAATTTGGCTGAAATAGAGCCTGAATTGGACATGTACGATAAACATTGGCCGATTTGGACAGAACAAGAGCAGCTTGCACCTGCCAAATTTGCCTTTGATGATGATGATCGCCGTGGTATGGCCGTTGATTCACTTATTTCTGGCGGCTGCTTGATTACAGGAGCGACCGTTCGTCATTCAGTACTGTTCTCGAATGTACGTGTGCACTCCTATTCGGTGGTTGAAGATAGTGTGATACTTCCCGATGTGGAAATCCGTCGTGATTGCCGCATTAAGAAATGTGTGATTGATAAGGGAACCATTATTCCTGAAGGTACTATTATTGGTGAGAATGCCAAAGAAGACGCCGAACGTTTTGATGTGTCTGAAGGTGGTGTTGTGCTCGTTACACCGGAAATGTTGGGGCAAAACATTCACCAAATTTAATGGTTTATTAACGAACAAATAACAAGCATTCGAAGCCCTCAGGTAATAGCCGAGGGCTTTTTGTTTTCACGGAGCACAAAAATTTATGAGTAACAAGCTTTCCATCGTATTTTATTGGCATATGCACCAACCCTTTTACCGCACTGCAGATACGGGTCGTTATCATTTGCCTTGGGTATATTTACATGCTATGAAAGATTATACCGATATGGCTGAAATCTTAGAACAATTGCCTGAAGCCAAAGCGGTCATTAACTATGTTCCCTCTTTGACAGCACAAATTGAAGATTATGCGACACAGTTACAACGTTTTCTCAATGATGAAAGTAATGAGCTAAAAGATCCGTTGATGGCTTCGTTAATTCATAAAACAGGCAATTATAACAAACAGGAAAAAGAATTTTTATTAAAAAGCTGTTTTCGCCTTAATCATGAACGAAATTTGCACCGCTACCCCGCTTATTCGCGTTTATTAAGCTTGTCTGAACATGCCCAAAGCCATGATGCTATTGAATATTTAGGTGGCTATTATTTTACCGATTTGGTTACATGGTACCATCTAGGCTGGTTGGCTGAAACAATGCGTGAAAGCAATTTTGTTGCACGTCGCCTCATTGAAAAAGGCTGCCATTTTAGCTATCAAGACCGACATGATTTACTCACACTTATTTCCTCACTACTCAATGAAATTCCAAAGTCTCACCGACGCTTGGTGGAAAGTGGTAAGGTTGAACTCACTACAACACCTTATGCTCACCCCATCATTCCACTCATGCTTGATTTTGAGACAGCTCGCGAAACAGTC
>JAUZQS010000067.1 GCA_030950875.1 Mariprofundaceae bacterium
CATTACCAATAAGGTAACTACGTGTTTTTTCAATACGCCATGTAAACCAATACCTTACACTCTGCACGTACAAACACTTGCAGTATCTAGGTCATAAAAAAAGCCTGCCCAACAATGTTGGACAGGCTTTTTAACATTCAAAATTTAAACCTTAATGTTTTTTTACATCTTTCCAGACTTCAACCTTCAAGCGCCACAACACAAGTGTAAGAAGCAATAGGAAGCCCATCACCCAGAAACCAATGACCCGACGCTGATTTTGATGAGGATCAGTGGCAAAAGCCAAAAATGCTGCAACATCTTGAGCGTCTTTCTCTAGCTGCGCTGTATCTGCTGGTTCATGATCCAGCCACGCCAATGGATCAGGCATGGCAATACGATGACCTGGAAAATACTCGTTATAGTTACCATCAGGAATTCTGCCTTTTGGATCATGTTCAAAGCCTGTTAAGACTGAATAAACATAGTTTGCACCACCATTACGAGCATTCACTATCACCGATAAATCAGGTGGAACTTTACCATACGATGATTTTGCATCTTCTGCGCTCAAATCTGTACGCATACCTTCTGTTAAAGCATGGTCTCCACGCAATTCATCGACTGCCTCACGTGTTAGGGCAATTTCAGGATAATCCATCAAGTCTTTATACGTTACATACGTTGCCGAATGACAACCCATACAAACATCGGTAAAGACAGTTAGCCCACGACGAATTTGCGCCTGATCAGTCACAGAAATTTCAGCATGTTTTAATGCGACACCTTCATTGGCAATCGCTGTATGTGCTGTTGAGAACATCGCCAAAATACCAACAGCGATTAATAATTTATTAAACTTCATATTAAATCCCCTCCGGTACTGGTTTCGTTTTCTCAAACTTCGGCACAACAAGAAGCAGGAAGAAGAAAGCAAAATAATATGCTGTTGCAAACTGACCAATTAATTTAAGCATAGGGGATACGGGGCTATGGCCAATATATCCCAATATAATAACATCAATAAAGAACAAGATAACCATTTGCTTGAACACTGGACGGTAGCGTGCTGAACGAACCTTGGAACGATCCAAGAAAGGTAAAGCAAACAAAATAGCCAATGAACCACCCATGGCGACTACACCCATCAATTTATCAGGGAATGAACGCAAGATGGTGTACCAAGGTGTTAGATACCAAACGGGTGCAATATGCGCCGGCGTTGAGAGTCGATTGGCTGGGACATAGTTATCCACTTCAAGAAACAAACCCCATGCATGCGGATTAAAAAACACGAAGTAGCAGTAAATTAATAAAAATACAGCTACACCAAAAGCGTCTTTTACCGTATAATAAGGGTGAAACATGATTTTTTCGTCGTCTTTTGTTAAATCAATGCCTTCAGGATTATTAGAATGAACAACATGCAAAGCATGGATATGTCCACCAACAATCGCTACCAATAACAATGGGAAAAGATAATGTAGAGAGAAGAAACGATTCAATGTTGGATCACCCACAGAGAAACCACCACGAAGCAATTGTTGTAAATATTCACCAATCACTGGTAAAGCACCAAACAAGTTGGTAATTACAGTTGCCCCCCAGAAAGACATTTGACCCCAAGGCAATAAATAGCCAAAAAATGCTGCGCCTTGCATAATCAATAGGATAATCACGCCAATAATCCATAATAGTTCACGCGGCTCTTTATATGAACCATAATACAAACCACGACCGATATGCATATAGACTACAGCAAAGAAGAGCGAGGCACCCACTACATGCATATAGCGAATCAACCAACCAAAATTCACATCACGCATAATGCGCTCGACTGAGTCAAAGGCTACAGTGTAACTTCCATACGTAAACTCAGCAGAAGGTTTATAATACATAGTTAAGAAAATGCCAGACAAAATTTGCAAAATCAAAACCAATAAAGCCAAAGAACCAAAATTCCACATATAATTCAGATTCTTTGGCGCAGGGTATTCGGTCAACTGCGATTTAATAATAGCTTCAGCACCAGTTCGGCGATCCACCCAAGCAAAGAGCTTTGTTTTCATGATTGTATTTAACATATCGTTATATCCCCCTTACCCAATCACGACTACAGAGTCATTTTTGTATTTGTAAGGTAACGCATGTAAATTGAATGGTGCTGGCGAACCATTGATCACACGTCCAGAAATATCGTATTTTGAACCATGGCACGGACAATGCCACCCACCTGGCCAGTCCGCAGGAACTGAATCGCCCCAATCTTTACGTCCAGCTGTCGGTTTAAAACCTGGAATACAACCCAGATGTGTGCATACAGCGGACGACACCAGATATTCTGGTTTAATAGAGCGATAAGCCCGATTCTTATCGTTCATCCAAGGTTGCGACACCTCTGGAATGGCTTTAGAATCCTTATCTTTTAACATCTGATCGTGACCTAAAACCTCTTTTAAAAGATTTGGTGTCCGATTAACAACAAAAACTGGTGTTCCTTGCCATAAAATAACCACCTGCTGCCCAGGTCCAACAGTGGTTACATCAAATTCAGTTTGTGATGCCGCCAATGTATCTGCAGCTGGAAACATACTTCCAATAAACGGCACGATTGTTGCGGCCGCAGCCACACCACCCAAACCGCCAGCAGCAAGATACAAAAAATTACGACGCGAATCGTTCGTTTCTTCTGTCATAACTATCCCTCCCTTCAAATTTTTCTTACTTTTTATTCGCTATCTACTGTATATCCCTATAACACAGTTCTTCACAAATCCCTCTTGCAAACGGCTTCAAGCCAGCTCGCGCAACTCTTGCATGGCAGCAGCATAATCAGGTTTATTATACACAGCTGACCCCGCCACAATCGCATCTGCGCCAGCACCACATACTTCAGCAACCGTTGCAGCATTCACGCCACCATCAACTTCCAAGTGCGCATCCGAACCAGCATCATCAAGCATTTTGCGTGCTTCTGCGATTTTATCCGTTACCGCATGAATATATGATTGCCCGCCATAACCTGGGTTAACGCTCATCAACAAGACCAAATCAACGCAATGCAATACATTTTTAATCGTCGATACGGGTGTTGAAGGGCATAATGAAACGCCTGCCTTACAACCCAATGAACGGATTAATTGCAATGTCCGCTCAAGATGCACACAAGCTTCTTGATGCACTGTAATAATATCAGCACCGGCTTTTGCAAAAGCCTCAACTTGGCGATCTGGATTTTCCACCATCAAGTGAACATCCAATGTTTTCTCAGTATGTGGGCGAATAGCCTTCACGATATTGTCACCAATGGTGATCGGCGGCACAAAAGAACCGTCCATAACATCAATGTGAACCCAATCACAACCACCAACATCAATGGCACGAATTTCTTTTTCTAGGTTGGCAAAATCTGCCGACAGGATTGAAGGAGCAATAATAATATTTTTCATAGAGGCGAATTTATACTCATTAAAACACTATTCGTCCAGTGATATAATCCATTTCACAAGTCTGCTTATTTGTTTGTGTGTTAATGGGCCACCTTCTTTTTTAGAAAATGCGGGCATATGTTGAGTGCCTGTACCATTGGCAATCAGATTACGCAACACATCCACATCATCCAATCCACGCAAACTTGGGGCATAGCCACCCTTGGCAGCAACGCCATGACACATCACACATACAGCCGTATAAATCTCTAAACCCAAGGTTTTCCCTTTTGCAGGCTCAGCATGGCATGACGCACACTTACCATCAAAGATGCTTCGTTTTTCACCTAGCGCATGTGGATTCTCTTTCACATGCAAGCTTAGCCAAGCAATACTCTGCACGCCGTTTTGATCTGTCATAGTAATCGACTTGCGTATATCGCCACGCTTGGCAAGTGTATCGACTTCAATATGCAGTAGTGTAAAAGCTCCCGGTGCCAACATGCGTGTTTCAGGCTCTGCTGTGGTGCAGCCACACGAACTTTCGACTTTTACAATTTGTGAAAAATCTTGCCCATTGTTACGAATCAACAACGTAGCACTGGCCTTTTCACCCTCTAAAACAGTTCCCATATCCAACGCTACAGGATCAAAAACAAGCCCTGTACTTTTCTCTACAGGCAAATCGCTTACCGTTTTTTCAGCAGGGGCACTAGAGGCAACATCACATCCCATAATCACTAATAAGCATATACCAATCAAAGCAGT
Organism: Mariprofundaceae bacterium; assembly: GCA_030950875.1. Lineage (GTDB taxonomy): Bacteria > Pseudomonadota > Zetaproteobacteria > Mariprofundales > Mariprofundaceae. The sequence continues at coordinate 4,176 of JAUZQS010000067.1, forward strand.
CAACGATAATTTCATTCATTAAACCCTTAAATAACCCTTTAAAACATCTGGAACAGGTAGATCACCATGCATCATTGCCAACAATACAGGCACTTCACATGACAATAAATCATTCACAGCAACAATCACAGCCTTTTCATTCGACAACAAGGCCTTATCTAAAGCCGACAGCCACGCATCCAACTCCAGCATACCTTGCCGCTTTAAGCGATAACGCAA
>JAUZQS010000068.1 GCA_030950875.1 Mariprofundaceae bacterium
AATCCAATAAATTACTCTTGGCAACAACCAAGTCAGTAACTTGCCCTTCATGTCAACTTGGAATCAAATTGCATATGGTACAACTCAGCATACAAACCACCTTGCTCCAACAAGGCTTCATGCCGACCCATTTGAGTAATACCTCCATCATCTAAAACTACAATACAATCAGCATGTCGAATCGTGGATAGGCGATGCGCAATCACCAACACCGTGCGGCCTTTCATCAAACGGTCAATGGCTTGTTGCACCAGTTGTTCTGATTCAGTATCTAGGCTACTCGTTGCCTCATCCAAAATAAGAATCGGCGCATCTTTTAAGAGTGCCCGTGCCAATGATAAACGTTGACGCTGTCCGCCTGAAAGAATCACGCCACGCTCACCCACCATGGTTTCATATCCTTGTGGAAGTTTCATAATGAAATCATGAGCATTGGCTGCCTTAGCAATTTCTTCCACCCGCTCACGATCAATATTTTCATGTCCATAAGCAATATTTTGCAACACCGTATCATTGAATAGAATGACATCTTGGGTCACCAGAGCGATCTGTTGACGCAAGGATTCTTGGCTTAAATCACGCACATCATGCCCATCCAACAAAACACGCCCCTCACTCACATCCATAAAGCGAGGTACAAGGTTTGCCAATGAGCTTTTTCCCGCACCGCTACGCCCTATCAAAGCCACGACCTGCCCTGCTTTTATTTCCAAATGAATATTCGAAAGCACAGATTTTTCAGAACCTGCATAACACAAGCCAACGCCTTCAAAAGAAATCGCATCTTGAAAGTCATGCAATACCTGCGCATTTGGCGCATCACACACACTCACTTCTTCATCTAAAATATCGAAAACACGTTCTGCTGCTGCCAACCCCTGTTGAATTTGGTTATTGGCACCAGACAAGCGCTTTACTGGCTCATAAAGCATAATCACAGCAGCCAAAAACGACATCAATGTGCCCGCCGTTGCTTCACCTGCGGCTACGCGTAGGCCACCATAAAACAACACCCCAGCAATCCCAAACCCAGCCACCAACTCCATAATAGGAAATGACATTGCATTGACACGAAAGGCCCGCATCTGATGCTTCATAAAACCACCAATCAAATCACGAAAACGTCCACGCTCATAATCTTCCATACCAAAGGCTTTTACAACACGAATCCCGCCCACCGTTTCTTCAATCAAGCTCGACATTTCACCCATTACGACCTGACCATCATACGTGGCTGAACGCATTTTTCGTCCAAACCGTAAAATAGGATAAATCATGATGGGGAACACCGCCATGGCAATCAAAGCAAGCAGCCAATCCTGATAAAAAATAACCCCAATCAGAAAAATAATTGTCATCGTATCACGCATCAGTGCCGTCACCGATGTGCTGACTGCAGATTGTACCAACGTTACATCATAACTAATGCGAGCCAATAATTCGCCTGTCTTTCGATGCGCAAAGAAATTCAATGACTGTGCTGTTAAACGGCTATAAATCTGGTTACGCAAATCATAAATAACCCGCTGGCCAATCCAGCCCATCAAATAAGCTTGCCCAAAATAGGCAGCACCTTTGACTGTATACAATCCAATCACCGCCATGGGAATATAGTAAATATACTCAGTTTTACCCGATAATGCCTGATCCAACGCTGGCTGTAATAACCACGCCATACCTGCAGTTGCCGCAGCAAGTATTACCATGCATACCATCGCTATACTCAAACGCCCAATATAAGGCCTTAAAAATTCCAATAATCGTTTATACAAAACTATCTACCTCAAATATTTTTGGAGTCATCAATGTGAAAACGTCCTATCATGCATAAAAATTATGACGATGATGCGGATATTTTAGAATCCAACATCCCCATACGTCGAAAAAAGTTCTTACTGGCTTGATACAATGCTTTCGCCAAACGTTCTTGATGTTTAATACTTTTCATTTTTCGCTCTTGCTTGGGATTAGAAATAAAATTCAACTCAACCAAAACACTAGGAATTTCCAATGCTGTCAGCACTACGAAACGTGCACGCTTGGGTGTTTTATATTTAATCGTATCTATCTTTTTCATTTGTAATAACATATTTTCAGCCAACAACTGTGAGCTATTCAGGCTGTCACGCTTTGCCATATCACCCAAAATATTACGTACCATCGGATCGTCCACTGCTTGGCTCAACATCACGCCACCAATCTCATCTGCAGCATTTTCTTTGGCAGCTAGCGCTACAGCAACCCTATCTGGCGTTGCTCCCCGCTCAGCCAGTGTGTACACACTCGCACCTTGCACTGTACGCGTTTTTACAGCATCAGCATGAATACTAATCATCAAGTCGGCATGAGCCTTACGAGCCAATCGCACACGTTTTCTCAAAGGTACAAAATAATCACCTTTGCGGGTAAGCACAGCTCGCATCCCTGGTTTACTGTTAATCAATGCCGCTAACTTCTTAGCTACACGCAACGTAAAGTCTTTTTCTTTCAAACCATTACGCCCAATAGCTCCTGGATCTTCTCCACCATGCCCTGCATCGACAGCGATGACAATTTCATGATGTGACTTTTTCACCAAAACTTTTTTTTCTGGTCTATTTAGCGGTGATTCTTTGCGGATTAAATCGATGACCAAACGATGTGGTTTACCCTGCATGGGTTTTAATAAAAATGATCGTAAACCAATATTCTTTTTCTGTATATCCAAAACAACACGTAAAACACCTTTTTTTGGCTCACCATAGCGCACATTCTTAATCATGGGGTCAGGTAAAGCCAACGATGCTATTTTATTAATCTTTGCGTGTTTCATATCAATCACGATACGCTCTGGAGCATGTAAGCGAAAAATCTCATAGTTAATGCTTCGGTCTAAATCAAAAACGATGCGCGTATGGTCAGGCGCTGTCCATAGACGTACATCCTGAACCTCTGCGGCTTCTAGCAAAGGAATATTAAGACACAATAAGCAAAAAAGGCTCAACAACCTCAATATAAATTTTCGATAATCTTTCATCGTATCAATACTTGCTCACTTGCATCACTTTGCAAGAGATTCTGCTCATTTTTCTTTGCAACACGTTCACGCTCAATAAACAATGCCGCCATCAATAAACCAATTAAAATCATAAAAGGTTCCATGATTCGGACAATAATAAAGGTATTCGCGCCTATACCGTGCGTCAATAAACCCGCAAAACCACAAATTGCCCCCAAGGATGCTCCCTTAAGTATGGGGTCATTTATTTCATTATAACATTGCCGTAACAACACCCAGACTCGCCGCAAGAACCATAAAAATAAAACCAATCCCACTATGCCTGTTTCCAATAATACCCGTGGATACTGTGCATCCAAAAATGGTCCACCTGTCACCCCTACACCCAACAACGGATGTTCGGGGAAATATTTCGTCAACACACTGTCCCATGCCCTTAACCGCTCAGTTGTCGAAGTATCAATTTTTATACCTCCAACATCCAGTTGACCTCGCTGCTCGGTCTGATCAAATGTAAACATCACCCTATCAACGACATTCTGAGGTAATACAAAAGGTAAAAGCACTACCGCCACCAAACAACCCGCAATTAACAAACGCTTGTTTTCTGATAAGAAAATAAAAAACAATATCGCAACAACAAATGATAAATAAGAGCTTCTTGATTCGGTAAACGCTAGCGGCACCAAAATAATCACCATTGAAAACAATAAAAGGTACCATCGTCTACTTTTTCCAGTATGCAAAAATATGCCCAAAACCACTGAAAACATGAGTACAAGATAACCACCAAAAGAATTTGGTTCACCTATTGCACCTTCAAAGGGTGCGGATACGCGTGCCCCAGATGGAATTTGAGCAATACCAGCCAAACTTGCCAATACACAGGTGATTAACATGATGAGAAGGTAACGTTTGATGGCACCTTCATCATGTAAATGATTAATAACCATATAAAAAAGAACAAAAAATTCCAAATATTTGATAATAAAGAAAATACCATATCCGCCCACGCGACCTGCAAACATACCTATGACTGTCGCAAACAATGCAACCAGCCAGTACCATGCTATTGGTTGATTAATAGGCGTGCTACGAACCGAACCCAATTCTTTAAAAATCGCCATGCGAAACATCCATGTAACGCACACCAAGGTTAATAAAATATCATCCAAACGTAATGTGACGCCACGCGATTCCGTGGTATTGACCATGCCACTTGCTAATTGGGCTTGCGTAGATCCGCCAAAGGTTAATTCGGGCGATAATAGCGTTGATAAAATCAACAAATATAATGTCAGTTCGATACTAGTAAAAGCCACCACCAACATCATCAAACCACCCATTAATAAAATTGGCCCACGAATCAAGTCTGGCGCCAACACATAAGCAGCATATAACAATAAAATGGTAAGCACCAAAGTCAGCATCACTGCTGGTGGAAATGGCACCCGTATCGATTGATGAATCAGAGGTTATTCCCCTGTTTGCGTTGCGTATCCATGGGTTGATAATTCGTATTATATGGTTCAGTAAATTGATCTGAACAAGTGCGCATCATTACCATAATCAACGCCACCAATACACATAACACAAATAAGCCAATAGCCTTATGTTTGCGGTTTTTACGGTATTTTAAGCGATTAAGATCGCGTTGCACTTAACCACCCTTTCCCAAGCGGTTGGCTATAAACGCCCAAACACCTTCAATATACTTTTTACCTACATTTAAGTTTATTTCAAACCAACTTTTGCGCTGCATTTCATGTTCGCCATAAGCATAACCATAATGCTGATCCATTTTATAATTACTATAATCAGGAGAAAGATCGCCACGCACACCATTGAGTACCACACCCAACACGGTTCCACCCACGTTTTCAATATTGACCTTCACCCGTTTCAAAGCGCCACGTACCACTGAGCCAATATGATAGACAAGCAACACACCATCCACCTTGGAAGCAACCACTGTTGCATCTGTGGTATGCAATAAAGGCGGCATATCTAGAATTACCATATCATATTCTTCACGTGCCTCATCTAGGATAGTCGTCATCAATGGCGAACCCAATAAATCAGGGGGATTCGCATTCACTTTCCCACATGTAAGAATATCCAATTGGTCTAAGCCTGGTGTCATCAAAGCCTGATCAATGCCCATATCACCGAGCATGACATCCGAGAAACGACTTACAGCATCTTGCCAATGCTGTTGCCCCAGCAAAACTTCTCCCAAACCTGGTGTCCGTTTTAATCCAAATGTATGGTGTTGCATGGGTTTACGCATATCCGCATCAATCAATAATACACGCGCGCCCTGTTGAGCAACAACGACACTGAGGTTTGCTGCAATCGTACTTTTACCCTCTTTTACGGTCGAGCTGGCAACCAAAATAACACGGTGCTCTCCAGCCTGTGAAAACAATAAATTGGTACGTAAACTGCGATATGACTCCGCTATTGTGGAGGGCGGTGAAAAGTGGCTAACCAAACGTAATTGCCGCTCCAGCGCTGAACCGCTGGTCTCTAAACCTTTTTCACCTGAAAATAATTCTATCCCCTCTTCATGTGATAAATGTGGTACAAAACCAATCACTGGCACTTCTAAGAAATTTTCTACTTCTTCAATGGTGCCCACAGATGTGTCCATCGTTTCTAATATAAGCGCAACAATCAAACCCAATACCAGACCCAAGATTAAACCTGCCATACCAGTTTGCGACACTTTAATCGGATTGATACGCACCTGAGAAAGCATCGCAGGTCTGACCAGAGAGACTTCCTGAACTTTCTCAGACTCTTTAATCAACACTTCCTGATATTTCTTCTCCAACAAACCAAACAACTCTTCGTTACTGGTCACTGAGCGTTGTAGACGTTGTAATTCCAAAGCCTGTTCTGGAACGCCCTGATATTTACGCTCTGCACTATTCATGCTTTCTTGAATAGCCTGCATACGTCGCTGCGTTAAACTTACCTGTTTAGCAAGCTCATCCACCATACTTGCCAAAATATCTTCAGCTTGCTGTCTTAATTCCTGAATCTGTGGGTTTGCATCGGTATAATTGGTTGATAACTCTGTGTACTTCAAGGCCATCTCGACAAGGCGTTTGTTCAACGCATCAAAAAATGCACCCACATTCCCTGGCACTGAAACCGCCTGATAATCCCAGTTGCCACGCTGCACACGCACACGCAACTCTTTCAATGTGAATTGTAAATCATTTAAATGCGCTATGGCTTGCCTGTATTCTTGTCCTAAATCCGCAATAATTTTAGCAACGGCTTTAGAGCTGCTGTTCGCAGATGATAAATGTTTTTTTTGTCGATAATCCCGAACCTTTTCCTCGGCCTTCTTTAAACGTTCGCCAATAACAATGAGCTGTTGCTGAATAAATTTCTTCGCTTCAAACACTTTCTTATTTTTTTCTTCAATATTAAATGTCTTAAATTCATCGGCTACAGCTTGCGCCAAATCTTTGGCATAATTGGCATTTCCAGATACAACCGAAATATTAATAATACCCGTATCACCATCTTGCTCAGCAGTCACACTATCTTTCAGATTCAAAATTACATCGACGTAATCAGGATTTGCGCGAACTTCTTCACGGGTCAATGCAGGCGGAATCAATGCCAAATGTTGCGCCACGCGTTCCATCAACGCATACGACTGAATCAAAACCAGCTGTGTTGTCATATCGTTAAACGACCGCGATGAACCCCCTCGCATAAAAAAATCAGCCATATTTAATGAAGCTTCAATTTTAATCGATGATGTAGATCTGTATAATGCAGATGGCTGATTCACCCATGTGAATAATGCGCTAAAAAGGCCAATAGAAACTGCACAGAATACAATAA
>JAUZQS010000069.1 GCA_030950875.1 Mariprofundaceae bacterium
ATCTTCACAACTTTACCTTCGTACGTTGCGCCGACTTCAACTTCAGCCACAATATCTTCAATCATTTTCTTCGCAGCTTCACCAGCTTCGCCAGTCACAGCAAAGATGGTGATGGTGCCATCATCAGCAATATCAACCTTAGCACCTGTTTCTTCAACGATGCCGCGAATCACTTTACCACCCGCACCAATCACTTCACGAATCTTGTCTGATTTAATTTTCATCGTGAACATACGCGGCGCATGGTCAGCTACATCAGGACGTGCTTCAGTCATACACTTGGCCATTTCACTCAAGATATGCATACGGCCACCATTGGCTTGTGCCAATGCTTCACGCATGATTTCACGCGTCAAACCACCGATTTTAATGTCCAATTGAAGTGTCGTAACACCTTCCGCTGTACCTGCAACTTTAAAGTCCATATCGCCAAGATGATCTTCATCACCCAAAATATCAGACAATACAGCATAACCATCAGATTCTAAGATTAGACCCATCGCGATACCAGCAACTGCTGCTTTGATTGGCACACCAGCATCCATCATTGCAAGTGAAGAGCCACAAACAGAAGCCATTGAAGATGAACCATTTGATTCTGTGATTTCAGAAACCGAACGAATCGCGTAACCAAATTTTTCCATTGAAGGCAACACAGCTTCAACACCACGACGCGCAAGACGACCATGACCAATCTCACGACGGCCTGGAGGGCCGAAACGACGCGCTTCACCCACAGAGTAAGGTGGGAAGTTGTAATGAAGCATGAAACGCTGCTTGGCAACGCCTTCCAAGCTTTCAGTAGTTTGCATATCTGATTCAGTACCCAAAGTAATGGTTACCAAAGCTTGGGTTTCACCACGCGTAAACAACGCGGAGCCATGTGTGCGTGGCAATACACCCACTTGGCAATCAATAGCGCGAACATCAGTGGTAGAACGGCCATCAATACGTGGGTTACCATCAATGATAGAGCGACGAACAACAGACTTCTCTAAGCCCTTCATTGCAGAAGTCACATCATTGCTTGAAAACTCACCAGCCGCTTCTTCAGTACCTACGAATTTAGTATTTGCAGCATTGCGAACTGCTTCCAATTTTGCAGAACGTGCTGATTTATCAACCGTTGCATAAGCATCACGTACATCAGCTTCAAACGCCGCATTAACAGCTGCTTGAACATCAGCATTACCAGCTAGCTCAACCACTAATTTTTCTTTACCAGCATCTTTTACCAATGCGTCAATCGCATCAATCACAGGAGCATAGCCTTCTTGACCGAAGATAATCGCATCAATCATTTGCTCTTCAGATAATTCTTTCGCTTCAGACTCAATCATCAATACCGCATCGCGCGTACCAGCAACAATCAAATCAAGCTCAGAGTTTTTCATTTGTTGGTATGTTGGGTTCAACACGAACGCACCATCAATCAAACCAACACGTGAAGCTGCAATCGGCTCAGCAAATGGGATGTCAGAGATTGCCAATGCCGCAGATACACCATTGATAGCAATAATATCAGGATTCGTCGCATCGTCTGCAGAAATGACAGTGGCGATTACTTGTGTTTCATGGAAATAACCTTTTGGAAACAAAGGGCGGATTGGACGGTCAATCAAACGAGATGTTAATGTTTCTTTTTCAGAAGGACGACCTTCACGCTTGATGAAGCCACCTAGGAAACGGCCTGCTGCATAGGTTTTTTCTTGATAGTGAACAGTCAAAGGCATGAAATCCACGCCTGACATTGGGGTTTTAGCTGCAGTTGCTGCAACGTGTACAACCACATCACCCACTTGTGCTAAAACTGAACCACCAGCTTGACGGGCAATACGTCCCGTTTCAAAGCTTATTTCGCGACCAGCAATAGTCGCTTTGCTTGTTTTAATATTAAACATAATCTTCCTTATCGAATGCATACAAGCTTTCTCATATGCCTATTTTTTTAAGTAATCATCAGACTAGTCTTGAATAATTACATTTCTAAAAAACGCATGCTCATAACTGGGGAAAAGGAAATCGAAAGAAAAACGGCCCCTGCTTAATAAAAACAGGAGCCGTTATTAAATAACTTAGCGCTTAGCGACGTAAGCCAAGCTTTTCAATCAATGCGTGATAACGGCCGAAATCTTTACCTTTAAGGTATTTCAAAAGATTGCGACGGCGACCAACCATCTTCAAAAGACCGCGACGTGAATGGTGATCTTTATGATTATCATCAAAGTGACCACTTAAGCCATCAATACGTGCAGTAAGCAATGCTACCTGCACTTCAGGTGAACCAGTATCACCTTCTTTAATAGCAAATTCAGTCATAATTTCGGTTTTCTTTTCCACAGCTAGAGACATGTTTATATTTCCTTATTTTCATTTAAAAAATTTCAACCCAGATGATCATGCGGAACACATAGAACCCCAGAATTGAAGGCGCACATTAACCATCTCTACAACATAAGTCAAAGTGATAGCTGTGTTGAGAATCCTATAGATTCTATTTCATCACGCATAGCTTCCATCCATGCTGCGCTCAATGCCGATACATGCTTCGCCTCAGGCTGCAAAGAAGGACGTGCCAAGCCATATAACAACACGCCTCGAACGGGGACTTCCTCTTCTTTCAAGCGTCGTAAAAATGTCAAATAAGCACTCACCTCATCATCGCTTGGCTTCTCACCTTGCCAAGCCAGCATGCATGTCTGAATCCAGCTTGGGCACACCGCCGCAACAGACTTTACTTGCCTAAATAACAACTCCGCAGAAGTGTGGATACCATTGATACGCGCGATGGCTTCATCGGTTCCCGCATCCACTTTAATCCAAACCTCACCCTTATTTTCCGCCATTAAATGCAAGCCACGCTGCACATGGTCTTTATGAATATATGAACCATTGCTAATCAATCGAATAGGAATCGCTCCAAGCAATAAAAAAGAACCCATCACCTGCAAGATAACACCCACCACTTTATCAAAGTCTCGACAGCTGGTCGGCTCACCATTACCTGATATGGCAATATCACATAATTTCTGACAATCCTCAGGCACACGCTGCTGCATAAAGTCACCGTGTATGACATCATTCAACATCGTCGTTAATTCAGCCTGTAAAACTGTAAAATCAATCGCTGGCGCAACCCCCCGTGTTAAATTCGGTACTTGGCAATAAGCACAATGCCAGTTACAAGCATTATTCGGATTAAGGTTGATACCCACCGACACACCGCCAGCCCGACGAGATATAACTGGGTAAACATACGTCATGCCCACCGCATCACGATCGTGGTTTTGGCTATTCAATATACGGGTCATAACACAGCAGCCTTACACATTGCCGATGTTAAAGTGCTTACATCATCTGAGTTCATCACAAATGCTGGCATGGTGTAAATCAGCTTTCCAAATGGGCGCAACCACACACCTTGCTCAATAAGGTGTGCTTGTACTTTTGCCACATCCACCAGCTCTTCCATTTCAATAACACCCATAGCACCAAGTACACGCACATCAGCAACCGCTGGGTTATTTTGACAAGGCTCAAGCTCACGCAATAATTGTTGTTCAATGTTTTGTACACGTTGCTGCCAGGGTGACTTTAAAAGCAAGTTAATCGATGCAATAGCCACCGAACATGCCAAAGGATTGGCCATAAACGTCGGCCCATGCATTAACACACCATTACCACCTGCATGGATGCCATTGCTTACTTTTTCAGAGCATAATGTTGCTGCCAAACTCATATAGCCGCCCGTCAGAGCTTTTCCCACACACATGATATCAGGTTGAACATCACCATGCTCGCAGGCAAAGAGTTTGCCCGTGCGCCCAAAACCTGTAGCGATTTCATCAACGATTAACAGGACATCATAAGCATCACATAACGCGCGAATTTCTTTCAATAACTCGGATGAATAAAAACGCATGCCACCAGCGCCCTGCACAATCGGCTCAATAATCACCGCCGCCAATTCCGCATGGTGTTTTTTAATTTGTAGTTCAAAAGATTCGATGTTCACATCCGAAAAATGATGTTGAGGCAACACATCGGCAAACATATGATGCATACCCGACACAGGATCGCATACCGACATCGCACCAAAGGTATCACCATGATAACCGTGCTTGAGTGCCAAAAATTTG
>JAUZQS010000007.1 GCA_030950875.1 Mariprofundaceae bacterium
GGGGCTTGGAGTGGTTATGTGGATGAACATCTGATTCCAAGGCTCAATGGTTTTGAACTTTTGATGGCATCCTATGCCATGGCGCATCTTAAATTGGATTTATTGCTGCGCGAAACAGGTTTTAAGGCAACAAAAGAGCAACGCTTAAACATTTACCTCACCAACTCACTCGAAGAGCATCATCCCGATACAGGCACACTCTTTTCCTCATGGTTAAGCAGCGAAGCCAACGAAGCCAATCATATCAAACGTGATACGCCTGTGATGGTGGTGATGGGTAATCCGCCGTATTCAGTAAGTAGTTCCAACAAAAGCCAGTGGATTCAAGAGTTATTGGCGGATTACAAAAAAGATTTGAATGAGAAAAACATTCAGCCGCTTTCCGATGACTACATCAAATTCATCCGCTACGGCCAACATTTTATCGAAAAAAACGGCGAAGGTATTCTGGCTTATATTTCAAATAACAGCTTTATAGATGGTGTGATCCATCGTCAAATGCGGAAATATTTATTGGAAAGCTTCGATAAGATTTATATTCTAGACTTACATGGAAACAGTAAAAAGAAAGAGACCACACCTGATGGCAGCAAAGATGAAAATGTGTTTGATATTATGCAGGGTGTGTCCATTAATATTTTTGTAAAGCATAAGAAAAAATCATCAAACTTGGCAGATGTTTATCACTTGGATTTGTATGGAAAGCGGAATGAGAAGTATCAGGCTCTCCAAGAGAGCTCTTTAGCATCATTTGATTGGAATAAGCTAGATAGCCGCGCACCAGGTTATTTTTTCATTGAAAAAGATTTTAATGTTTCTAAAAAATATGACTGCGGATATTCTGTGAATGAGCTTTTTGTTGAAGGTTCGAGTGGGATACAGACAAAACGCGATGCTTTGTTTATGGATAAAGATAAAGGTGTCCTTGTTGAGCGAATAAAACTTTTACTTTCTAATGAATACGATGGGCAGTTTGAACAAGAGTTTAACATAAAAGATTCATCGGGCTTTCCGTTGATGAGGAAAATAAACGAAAGTGAATTTTCAGATACTTTTATTCGCCAAGTATCTTTCCGCCCCTTTGATAAACAATATATTTATTATGATAGGACGTTGCTAGGCAGAGCATTCTTCAATGTGATGCAACATTTTTTGCATGATTCTAACGTTGGGGCACTTTTCCCTCGACAGGCGATAACAGAAAAGTTTGGTTTTTTTGTATGCGATGATATTTGTGATATAAACTTTACAGGTGTCGCTGGACAATATGGAGCAGGGCTTTTATTCCCTCTCTACCTTTATACAGAGAATAATAAGCAACAAAGCTTAGGTGAAAGCACTGATCGAAAACCCAATTTAGATACTGAAATAGTTGAAGCGATTGCTAAAGGCTTGGATTTGGCGTTTGTGCCTGAAAAGGATGTCATCCCGAGCGAAGTCGAGGGATCTCAAGATTTCTCCACTTCGGTCGAAATGACAGGTACATTTGCCCCCATTGATTTGTTGGATTATATCTATGCTGTGTTGCATTCGCGCACTTATCGGGAAACCTACAAAGAATTTTTAAAAATCGACTTTCCACGCATTCCGTACCCCAAAGATACCGATAAATTTTGGGCTTTGGTCAAGTTGGGTGGTGAGTTGCGCGGTATTCATTTGTTGGAATCACCCGCCGTTGAAAACTACATCACCAGCTATCCTCATGATGGTGATAATGTGGTGACACGAAAGATCACCAAAAAAGATTGGGAGCTTACCCAGCCTTGTCATTCCCGTGAAGACGGGAATCCACCCACTGCAACATCGTCCAATACAATAGATTCCCGCCTTGAGGTGAATGCCGAAGGCAGAGAAAACACCCTGGGGTGGCGCGGGAATGACGAAGAAAAAGTCCGCATTTGGATCAATGATGACCAATGCTTTGAAGACATTCCCTTGGTTGCATGGGAGTTTTACATTGGTGGCTATCAACCAGCCCAGAAATGGCTCAAAGACAGGCGAGGTCGCAAGCTTTCCTTCGATGATATTTTGCACTATCAAAAAATCATCGTAGCACTCACAGAAACGCATCGCATTATGCAAGCCATTGATGAGGTTGGGGTAGAATGAGCTCTGATAAACCTTGGAAAGGTTATGATGAGCAATTGACGATATTAAAGTCTCGCGGGATGTTAGTGGGTGATGAGATTAAGGCTTCGAATTACCTTGAACGTATTGGCTATTACAGGTTAAGCGGTTATTGGTACTCTTTCAGAAAGCATGAAGTCACCAGCCTTGGAAATAATAAGCTGGGCTATGTCCGCCATGATGATTTTATGGAAAATAGCTACTTTGAAGATGCGGTTAAGCTTTATGTGTTTGATAAAAAGTTGCGATTATTGGCTTTGGATGCCTTAGAGCGAATTGAATTGTCTGTGCGCGTAGATGTCGCGCACTTACTTGGTGAGAAAGATATTTATGCTTATGAAAATCCACGTAATTTTTATCGTGATTTTTACACAGTTGTTAGAAGGCGGGGGAAAACGAATCATGAAGAATGGCTTGATAGTTATTACAACAACTTAAAGCGTTCTCGCAAACTTCCCTTTGTTGCGCACTACATGAATAAGTATGGAAAATTACCCATTTGGGTTTCAACCGAAATTTGGGACTTTGGTATGTTGTCTAAACTCTTTTCGGGTATGCAGCGTGTTGACCAAGATAAAATTGCCCAGAAGTATGGTGCGGTCAGCGGTATGGCATTTGAAACATGGCTGCGTGGCTTCAACTTTATCCGTAATGTTTCTGCGCATCATAGTCTGCTTTGGAATAGCAATATTTTGGAGCGTGCAAGCCCTATCAAGGATGATATGTTTCTTGCTAAATTGCGAACGGAACGTGCATTTATATATTTTTGTTTGATGCAGAAATTACTTTCGGTGATTTGTCCAAACTCAAGCTGGGGACAACGCTTTTCTGATTTGATGGATGATTTCCCTGAAATTCGTTGTAAGGCGGTAAGTTTAAATGATTTCGATTTACCAGAAGATTGGCGGACTTGGGAATTCTGGGGCTAGAAATGAAAACCGGCGCCTACACACAAGGTGCAGCGCCGGGCATATTAAAGCGAAATATAAGTGTGCTGGGTGAATAGTCAATGCATGAAGCATGATGAGGTACTTTCAAGTTAAGGGAAAAGTTATGATTAGAAATAATAAAGGACAGGCACTTTGCGAAATAATGTATAAACGAGCTATTAAATCGATTGTATGCTTCATACTCATATCATCTGAGTGTGAAACATCGTGAGCTATCAGCCTCCTTTTAGCATGACACCTAAAATCATTGATTTGATTGCGCAAATCAGTGAGAGAGTGGGTCGGTTAACGGCGTATGCTGATCATGATCAAGCTTTGCATTTGCGGCGTGTTAACCGTATTCGCAGTATTCAAGGCTCGCTGGCGATTGAAGGCAACACCTTAAGTGAGCAACAAATTACAGCTATTTTGGATGGTAAAAGGGTGATTGCGCCGCCGCGTGAGATTCAGGAAGTGAAAAATGCCATCCGTGCTTATGATCAACTCAAGCACTGGCAGCCTTGTTCGGAGAGCGATTTACTGCAAGCGCACCAGATTCTGATGGCTGGGCTGATAGATGAATATGGGGTGTACCGGCAAGGCAGTGTCGGTGTGATGAAGGGTAGCGAGGTTGTTCATATTGCTCCTCCTGCACAGCGTGTATCTGCGCTAATGACAGACTTATTGCAGTGGGTTCAGACTTCTGATCATCATCCATTGATAACCAGTTCTGTGTTTCATTATGAATTTGAGTTTATTCACCCCTTTGCCGATGGTAATGGGCGCATGGGTCGGCTGTGGCAGTCCTTAATATTACAGCAGTGGAACCCTTTGTTTGCGAATATGCCGATTGAAAGCTTGGTTTATCAATTTCAGCAAGGTTATTATCGTGCATTGCAACAAAGTACGGAACACTCTGACTCTGCGCACTTTATTCAGTTTATGTTAGAGCAAGTTTTGGATACGGTTGTGCAGACAACCCCCCAAGATGACCCCCAAGTTACCCCTCAAGTAAAAAAGCTTTTGGATGTGATGGTTGGGGAAATGAGTCGTGATGAGTTGCAGCATGCTTTGCGGCTGCGCGACAGAAAGTCATTTCGAGAACGGTATTTGAAACCTGCTTTGGCGCAAGGTATGATTGAAATGACACACCCAGATAAACCCAACAGTAAATTGCAAAAATATCGCAAGAAAGGATAAGTATATGATTGATATTCTCATTAAAAACGGTCGTGTGATTGATCCTGCCAATGGTATTGATGAAATCTGCGATGTTTGGATTGAACATGAAAAAGTTGCTGGTGTGGGTGTATTTGATGGTGAAGCCAAGCAAACCATTGATGCAACGGATCTTATTGTTTGCCCAGGTTTGATTGATATGCATGTGCATTTGCGCGAGCCGGGTGAAGAGTGGAAAGAGGATATTGAGTCAGGCTCAAAGGCTGCGATTGCAGGTGGTGTAACCACAATTTGCACCATGCCGAATACCGAGCCTTGCATGGATCATGCGGGCATTGTGTTGCAGGTGATTGCCAAGGCCAAGGCTATTGGTTTGTGTAATTTGCGCCCGATTGGTGCGGTTAGTCGCAATCTCAAAGGCAAGGAACTTACTGAAATGCGTGAGCTTTCACGCTCTGGAGCCGTAGCATTTTCAGATGATGGGAAACCCATTTGGCATGCAGGTGTGATGCGAAAGGCACTGGAGTATTCATCGAGCTTTGATTATTTGATTATTCAGCATGCTGAAGAAAAACAACTTACCGAAGGCGGGGCGATTAATGAAGGATGGGTTTCCACGCAGCTTGGTGTGCAAGGTATGCCCGTAGAAGGCGAAGACAGTATGATTGCCCGTGATATTATGCTGACGCGACGCACGGGTGCGCGCTATCACGTTGCTCATATTTCATCCAAGGGGGCGGTTGAGCAGGTACGTTTGGCGAAACAAGAGGGCTTGAACGTAACCACGGAGGCTGCACCGCATCATTTCGCACTCACTGAAGATGAAGTGTTGAATTTTAATGCCGATGCCAAGATGAGTCCGCCACTGCGCACTGAGGAAGACCGTTTGGCAGTGATTGAAGGCTTGCGGGATGGTACGATTGATGTGATTGCCACGGATCACGCGCCGCATCATGAAGATGACAAACGCTGCGGTTTGTCATGTGCGGCATTTGGTATTGTGGGCTTAGAAACAATGCTGCCAATTTCATTGGATTTAGAGCGTGCCGGCGTACTTTCCATGTCTGACTTGATTGCCAAAATGACCTATGGCCCTGCAAAACTATTAAACCTGCCAGAAGGCTCAATGTCCGTGGGGAATATTGCTGATATTTGTATCTTTGACCCTGAAAAACAATGGCAACTGAACCGAGAAAACTTGTTTTCCAAAGGTCGCAATACGCCTTGGCATGGTCGCACCATGATAGGGCAAGTGCAATACACGCTGAAAGATGGGCGTGTGGTCTTTGAAAAAGGCAAAATTCATGGCTGAAACGCATCGAAACAGTATTTTTGAAGAACAAGCGACAGTTTTAGCGAATATTCACCATTCTGGGGAGCAATGTATCATGCGTTTGCGCGCACCCAAAACTGCGCGTGATGCCAAGCCCGGGCAGTTTGTACATATTCGTGTTTCACAAGCCAAGGCTCTGCGACGACCCATCTCGATTATGCTGACCAACCCTGAAAAGGGCACGATTGATTTGTTGTATAAAATGATTGGTGAAGGCACGCATCAATTGGGTGAACGTAACGTAGGCGAAGATCTTGCGATGTTAGGTCCAATCGGAAAACCATTTGATTTATCGGATATTTCCAAGCGTTATATTTGTATTGGCGGCGGCGTGGGTATTCCGCCGATGGTGTTTGCTGCCGATGATTTGATTGCCCGTGGTGGTAAGCCTGTGGTGTTTGCAGGCTCTGAAGTGAAGTTTCCATTTGCTCTGAAACCATCGACATTCATGTTGCCTGGTATTACAGGTAACACAACATTGACCATTACATCACTGGAAGAGCGCGGTATTCCGTGTCGATTGGCATCCAATGCAGGCCTGTATGGTTGTTATGAAGGGCATGTACCAAACCTTGCAAGAGATTATTTATTAGCCTTGAATGAAAGCCAACGTACAAACTGTATTCTACTATCTTGTGGACCTCACCCAATGTTGCATGCGGTGGCTCGTTTGGGTCGCGAGTTAAATATTCCTGCACAATTATCACTTGAAGAGCATATGGCTTGCGCTATTGGCGGTTGTGCTGGCTGCGTGGTCAAAACACTTGAAGGTGGCGAAGAAAAATATCGCAGAGTTTGTGTGGATGGACCTGTGTTTAACGCAGATATTTTACCTGAATTTTCGTAACTATTCAGCTCACCCCTTATTTCCCTGCTGCCGGCGTTAAAAAATGCTCACTTACAGTAGTAAGCTCCGCTTTTTTGCCTTGCCATCAGAAAAATAAGCGGCAACCTGAACAGTTACGAATTTTCTTGATTGGCGTTTAACCTGTATTACTCAATATGGGAATAACTTACGCCTTAATTCTCAATAGTGAGAATAAACAATAGTTTTACTTCATGCAGATTTAGCCTTCAACTACATGTTTTATAAGTGATTATTACTCACTTTCTATCTCATCTACGATAAGTTGCGGCTTGGCGTAATGCTTGCACTACTGGAAGTTATCCCGCAACAACGGCGGATTATAAAATAAACATATAATTTCTAGGAGTGA
>JAUZQS010000070.1 GCA_030950875.1 Mariprofundaceae bacterium
AGCATGCTCTGCAGATGCCCAACGCTCCTGATGCATCGCCGCCACACCAACATGCGTAAAATCTTTCATATGCAGCACATAAAGATTTTCAATAATCGGCGCACTGGCTTTATGTCCACCACCACATGCCGAAATAAACACGCCCAACGACATAAAAAGAGCTAACAATAAAACACGCATCATGGCTGCATATCCAGTACGGGTGGTGCTGTTTCAAGGCTTTCTTCTGTGATCTTTGCTGAAGACCCCCCACCCAGCAACCAAGAGTCTTGTAATTTCCTCATCAATGCCTGCATTTCTTTCAATGTAGCACGGGAGTCTCGTGCCAAACCAGGTAGCTCTGGTGTCATTTCAGATAAATCTGACGCGACGCTATTCAATGCCGATGAAAGCTTACCCACATGGGCTAGTAACTCATTGGTTCGCTGTATTGTCTCAGGACCATGTTCGCCAAGGCTTTGTGATAAAGGCTTAATATTCTCTAAAATATCCGTCGTTATGGCTAGTGAATCGGCCAGCCGTAAAGCAATCTTCTGTTCATCCAAATCACTAGCAACATGCCCCAATTGCTCCAATGTTTGTGTAAATGTCTCAATCGCTGATTGTAGGCTTTTTCCATCAACGGACTCAGTTATTTTACGCAGGCTCGTCATTCCTACACGTAAATCACTGTCTGGATCATTCATCCATACGGATAACTCAGCCAACTCTCGCAACAGCACATTGGCATTGCCCACAGCAGGTTTTAACTCTGTTAATAACTGCTCCAACGATGCTTCGGTTTCATAGCTCAGGATTTCGCCACTGTTGAGCATCGGCTTAGAAATATCCCCTTGGGTTAACTCAACAATCTGCTCACCCAACAACCCTTCTTTGGTAAACTTAATGAACGCTCCTTGATGAATCATCTTCCGATAACGCTCCAAAAGCCGCAAAGTAATGCGCACTTGCCCTTCATCCTGCAACTCAATTTGATCAATATGCCCAATCGCAAAACCTTGGAATTTTACAGACTGGCCTTCATAAAATGAGCTCGCAGAAGGCGGTTCCACAAACAAATAGAATTTTTTAGCAAACACATTACTACGCACGCTTACAATCAATACGAGTAAAATCAGCGCACCGACTCCCAGCATCACAAACCAGCCAACCTGGCGTTTTATGCCTGATACAAAATCCATGGAATCTACCATATACCGCTCACATCGGGCACATTATCGCATTCAATCTCATATGTCCGTGAAAATTTCAAGCCAGAGCCTTCATGTATGGTTGAGGTTAAATATAATACCCCTGCCTCCAACTGCTGCATTGCTTCTTTGACTTTATCTCTAAATATTTGCAAACGTTCAGGCGGCATTCCCACATGGACTTCTTGCGCGACAATCACATCGGGACGTTTGAGCAAACAGTGCCCCAAACTCACCAGTGCATGTGTATAAGCAGAGCGTTCACCAGCCTGCTCATAAAGCAATGAGTCAATACCAAGAAACTCGGCAACAGACCCAACTTCATCCTCAGCCCTTTGTAAACGTGCGCTATCTTCAGCATACAAAAATGGCAATAATAAATTTTCTCGTATGCTTAAGTTTGCTAACAGCCCACGCCTTCGAATCATGCTACCAATACCCGCACAATAAGCCGGTGTTCCTGCAACCACACGTTTGCCTGCACACTCCAACCACACATATGCATCATCGCCTTCATCCAGTACAAATTGTGGGAAAAAACGATCCAAAAACATATACTGCATACTACCGTTCATCACAAAACGAATATGCTTACCCCGACAGATATAATCTTCAGGCAATTGCCTGTCACACACCGTCATGGCACGCCAATGCAACTCACTACTTACAGGAGGTTCCATATTAACACCCACACCACATCCAAAAATAACATCAATAGTAATGCTCCCAAAACACCATATGTCGCACGCACAGGAATTTGGTTCGGGTCATTTCCAACCTTACTACCTTGATCCAAAAGAATAATACATGACAACATCGGATAAAGCATGCCTTTTACCATCATGGCTATCAATTCCTTAAGATCCGTGCCGCGCTGCACTTCAAATAAGAACTCACTAAAGTTCAAGGTATACGTCCAAGATACCACCAACCCACCCACCCATATCGATATAACCACGAAAACAAATGTTAATAGCAAGCCGCATAAAGAAAACGCTATGACTCGCGGCATATGTAAGTATTCATGGGGTGAGACACCAAGGCTAAGCAATAACGAATCTTCGCCCCGCGACTGCATATGCCCCACCTCCGTCACCACCGCAACGCCTGAACGCGCCAATAAAAAAATTGCCACCAAGAATGGCGCCATTTCTTGTACCAACACCCCGTTCATCAGACTGCCAATTAACGATAAGTCTTGTATCCTACGAGCAAAATCCACAATATTATAAACTGCAAGCACCCCTGTCCCTAGTGCAATCACAATAATCCAAGGCAGGCTCTGCACACCTGTAAAATATATCTGCCGTATCACGACATTCATTACAGCGGGTCGAGACACCCAGCGCATACGCAAGAAAACCCGCAGTATTGCCATAAAAAGACGGGAAAATCGCTGCAACCCCTGCAAGGCCTGCAAAAAGAATAAACCCACTCTATCTGCACGA
>JAUZQS010000071.1 GCA_030950875.1 Mariprofundaceae bacterium
CTGATAACTGCCAAAGGGTAAATCACATACAATCCATGCTTTATCTGTGCCGCGAACAACCGCTGCGGTATGGTGAATCATATGTTCAAGGGTAACAGGAATGGTGGAATCAAAACCAAGAGAAACCATGCCTAACGAATCGCCAACAAGAATCACATCGACACCGGCTATTTCAGCCAGTGTAGCAGAGCTAGTGTCATAAGCGGTAAGCCATACACTGGTGCGCCCATTCTTTTTGTCCGCAAGCAATGTGCTTGCAGTTACTTTCTTCTTAAGTTTTGTCATATCACCTTTCCGCTTCAGTCTGTAAACAGTACCGTCTTTCAGGATAGGGCGAAGACTAATCAGATATTTTGGATTGGTAAATGCCGCCGCGTAAAAGTCCTGCCAAATCATGGTAGGAATGTAACATGGTCATGCTGCTTGGTGTTTCAGGTAAGCCACATAAGCCAGTTTCTAAAAGTAGGTAGCCATTTTCTTTTAAGCGTTGGGGCGCTTCGTGAAGAAGTGTTCTTAATAAACGCAAACCATCGGCATCATCGGTTAGGGCATGGGCTGGTTCGTGATGTAGCTCTTGTTCCAAATCATACATTTCATCGGCAGATACGTAGGGCGGATTGGAGATAATGGCATCAAAGGTTGTGGTGCTTGCATCCAAGGCTTGGTATAAATCACCTTGTTTAAATTGTATGCGGTTCTCGACATGGTGTTTTTTTGCATTGTGTTGGGCAATATTCAATGATTTCTCAGAAATATCGGTCGCGATGACAGTTGAATTAGGGTATTCAAGGGCAATGGTGATGGCGATGCAGCCAGAGCCAGTACCAATATCGGCAAAGTGATAGGGCGCTTGTTTATCGGGATAGAGCTTGAGTAACGCTTCGATTAAATGTTCGGTTTCAGGGCGTGGAATCAATACATCAGGAGAGACGTTGAACAGCCGTGACCAGAATTCTTTTTCGCCCGTGATATATGCGATAGGGATACGTTTGCAACGCTCGCTAATAGTCTTCTCAAAGGCGTGTTGAATATCATTTGGTAGCTCATCATGGGCTTTGATAATCAGTTGTGTGCGTGTCATCCCCCATACATGCATGAGCAATAACTCGGCATCCAACCTTGGATTTTCACAGCCTACAGCTTGGAGTCGCCTGATGGCATCACGTAAGTCCTGTTGTGCGGACATTACCCTTGTTGTGCCGTGAGTAGTTCGGCTTGATGATGGGCTTGCAATGCTTGAATAAGTTCATTCATTTCACCGCCAAGAATTTGATCTAATTTGTACAGGGTTAAGTTGATGCGGTGATCGGTGATGCGGCCTTGAGGGTAATTATAGGTACGGATACGTTCTGAACGATCGCCAGACCCGACCCGATCTGTACGCACTTCGGCTCGTTCGGCATGCGCTGCTTGCTGCTCTTTATCAAGAATTCGAGCTTGCAATACCTTCATGGCTTGGGCTTTATTTTTATGTTGGCTGGCTTGATCCTGACAAATAACCACCGTACCTGTTGGTAGATGGGTTAAACGTACAGCCGATTCTGTTTTATTGACATGCTGACCGCCAGCACCCGATGCGCGGTACACATCAATGCGCAAGTCTTCGGTGCGGATATTGATATCCACTTCTTTTGCTTCGGGTAAAACTGCAACTGTACAGGCTGATGTGTGAATGCGACCCGCAGATTCGGTACTGGGAACACGTTGTACGCGATGGGTACCCGATTCAAATTTAAATGTAGAAAATACGCCTTTACCTGTAATTTGAGCTACAACTTCTTTGTAACCACCAATGCCTGTGCCATTACTGGATAAAATCTCAATCTTAAACCCTTTGATTTCAGCATAACGGCTATACATACGAAATAAATCGGCAGCAAATAAAGCTGCCTCATCACCGCCCGTGCCAGCCCGTACTTCCAAAATGATATTGCGATGATCATTCGGATCTTTGGGTAAAAGCAAAAGCGTCAGCTCTTCATTGCAAGCTACCATAGCTTTTTTTAGGTCTAATATTTCTTCTTGCGCAATGCCTTTAAGTTCCGCATCGCAATCGGCATCTGCCATCAATTCTTGGTTATCTTTAAGCTGTTGTTCTAATTTGACATAATGCGCGGCTTTTTCTGCAAGGGGCTCAATATCTGAAAATTCTTTGGATATTTTAGTATAGCGTTTGGGGTCAGATGTAACTTCGGGGTCAGCAAGCATGACTGTAAGATCTTCATACTTATGTAAAATATCATCCAGACGTGTGTTCATCGGACTCCCTAGGGTGTGTGGCACTTTTTTCTACAGCTTTTATTTCCACATTGAATAATTTCCGTGCTGCTCCCATCAGTAAGTCACCTTCCATATCTTCGGGAAGGGTTCTTAGGCTGCGCAAGCTTGGATGTAAAAAACGTTTCATTAGTGAGCGACTAAAGCGTTCAACGGCTTCGTTTTGTTCGGGTGATAAACCCTTTAAATAGCGTTGGGCTTTAAGCAACTCATCTTGGCGAATAGACTCGTTTTTCTGTTGGATACTACGAATAAGCGGTACGGATTCGAGTGATTTTAGCCACAATAAGAATGTTTTTTCTTCTTCCTCGAGCAAATCACGTGCTTGCGCAGATTCTTTTTCGCGATTTGCACGGTTGCCTTGAACCACTTGTTGCAAATCATCGATATCGTAAACATAGGCACCTGGAATATCAGCAATGCGTGGGTCAATATCGCGTGGTACAGCAATATCGACAAGAAACATGGGTTTACCCAAGCGTTTTTCCATGGCCTTCTGTACAATTTCAGGCAACAATACATAGGTGTTCGCGCCGGTGCTGGAAATGACAATATCTGCAGAATCCAAATAATCGGGCAATTGTTCCAGTGTGAGTGCATGACCTTCAAATTCAATGGCAAGGTTCTGGGCGCGCGTCAAGGTACGGTTAGCGACCAAAATATTATTGCAACCATTGGCGCGTAGATGACGTGCTGCCAATTCAGCCATTTCGCCAGCACCAATAAGTAACACAGTTTTGCCTGTCAAGTCGTCAAAAATGCGTTTGGCAAGCTCAACAGCACATGATGAAATGTTAACCGATTGTTTGCCAATGCCAGTCTCACTGCGTGCACGTTTGGCAGCTGAGAAGGTGGACTGATACAAGCGGTGTAAAATGTGTCCCGCCGTGCCAGCAGCCAAAGCCTGCTCATAGGATGCTTTGACTTGTCCGAATATTTGAGGTTCACCCAATACTAATGAATCCAAACCAGATGCAACGGCATATAAATGGCGTACGGCATCATCGGTGGTGTACGCATAAAGGTGGGGGATAACTTGATCGATATGCATACCAGACGTGCTTGCAAACCATTCGTGAACCAGAGCAATGGCAGCATCGAGGTCATGGGTGACGACAGTCATTTCAACACGGTTACATGTTGAAAGAAGGGCTGCTTCACGAATAGGAGCAAGTGCAACTTGAGCCTGTAAGATGGCTGTAATATCTTTTTCTTGCACGGCAAGTCGTTCGCGAAGCTCAATGGGGGCTGTTTTATGATTTAAGCCAATATGACAAATACGCATATCGCGAATCTAACTTTTTGCCGCTGCCTGTCCATCTTCAGTCAGCAACATAGGGATTTGAATGGCCTGATTATTTTTTATAATCCATGCTTCGGATTCCAATACACCTTTGGTATTAAAGGAAATATTGAGATGAATGAACGGTATGCCATCGTGTTGTTTAAAATACGACCGCAATTCTTTTTCTGTGCTTTGCATTGCGTTGATTGTTGGAGAAGCACATTGATAAACACCGGATAAGAAGATGTGATTATCTTGCCAAGTTTGTGAAATTTCCTTAAGGCTTGTTAAAGGCGATTGTGTATGTGTGAGCTGTATTACATCTTGGGCTGTTGGTGAAGGCGAGGCTGGCCATAGTGGTGTGTGTGTTGCGTTGTCAATTTCCCCTTTTATTTGGCTGCCCAATAAACCGATAATTTTATTATTATTGGCAGATAATGATGTTTGCCAAATAAACTGAATGGCATGACGCGCGATAGATAAAGGAGCTTGATCGGATGCTTGCATGTGGCAAAGCATAAGCAGTGTGTGAGATGGGTCAAATAGAACGACTGTAGAAAGTGAAATATACCTTTTTTTAACGTGGGTTACCCCAAGATACGACCTTGAATCGCCAACCTGCGCCGCACTTTATTCAGAAGCGTGGTCGCACCCTATATGTCGTGGTCTTGGGCGCTAACCGGATAAGCACGGAATGAATTAGCCGTGATGAACCGAACCGTTTTGTTGATTCCTGCCCTTTGCGGAAAAAAGAAGTGAATTTTATAACCCAAAGGTGGGTACTTTAGAGGTGGGTGAATAAGGCCAATTTCGACAGCCTAGTCCCGTTCCTCCCCCTCCTCAATAAACTGTGCAGTGAGTTGAATGCAACGGAAACTAAGTTTTCAGGAATTGATTTGCGGATAGCTATCGACGATCAATTGCGGATTAGGACGGTTTAATTATAGGTCGAGTTTGTTTTCTTCGCATGCTTTCAAGCAGGCATCCACTGCCGCTGGGTCATAAAATATTCCACGCTTGGCCTTGATTTCATCCAGTGCCACTTCAATGCCCAGTGCTGCCCGATAAGGACGATGCGAGCTTATCGCTTCCACTACATCAGCCACAGCCACTATGCGTGCCTCCAGGCATATTTCATCCCCTTTCAGGCCTTGTGGATAACCGGAACCATCTATGCGTTCGTGATGTTGGTGCGCGATATTTGCAATCGGCCATGGAAATTTAATATTTTTAAGGATTTCATAGCCAACTTGTGCATGCTCCTGGATCAAAGAATATTCAAGTTTGCTCAGCCTTGATGGCTTACTTAGTATTTCAGCCGGCAAATGAATCTTGCCAATATCATGTATTGTTGCTCCCCAGAGAATTCCCGTGACTATCTTGTCATCCAACCCCATTTCACGCGCTATGATAACCGCAATATTGGCCACGCGCCGTTGGTGTCCGGCTGTATACGGATCGCGAGCTTCCACAGCCATTGCTATAGCCTGAATAGTGCCTTCTAGGCTTCGCAGCAAGGAATCATGACTTTCTTTTAGATCATGTTGTGAATTGATTTGCTCAGTAATATCCAAAAAGGCCACAACAGAACCGGTGGTCTTGCCATTCTTTTGTATCGGATGTGACCAATATGAGGCTGGGAAACTGCTACCATCCTTACGCCACAGAACCTCATCATCCACATGTAGCTCTTTATTCTCAATAAATGCCTTAATCATACGACACTCATTCTTAGGGTAAGGAGAGCCATCCTTCCGGGTATGGTGGATTAGATCATGTATGTCATTTCCTACCAGTTCGGAGCTGTCATCATATCCAAGCATGGCAACACAGGCGGTATTGACCATGGTGCACAGACCATCTGTATCCATACCGTAGATGGCCTCCGTCGTGGAGTCCAATATCAACCTGGTCTGTTCTTCACTATCACGAATGACTTGCTCTGCGTGTTTGCGCTCAGTGATGTCTCTCAAAATTCCTGCAGCATACCAATGATTATCGCGTTTTATTGCCGAGAGAGAAAGCTCGACTGGAAACGCTTTACCACTTTTATGCACCGCACTCACTTCAATAGTTTTTCCAATATAAGGGCCTTGGCCAGTTTTACTGAATGAAGTAAGGCCGTCTAGGTGAAGTTTGCAGTAAGACTCAGGTATAATGAGTTGATCAAGTTTCTTGCCAAGTGCATCTTCACTAGAAAAACCTGTCATTTTTTCAGAGGTCAGATTCCAGAAGACCACTATTCCGTCACTATCAATCATAATAATTGAATCTTGCACTGCTTCGGTGACACTTCTGAATTTTTCTTCACTATCCTTAATGGCTTGCTTGGCCCGTGCTTGCTTAGTGATGTCCCTCCCATTTACAACAAAACCAGAAATATTATGGTTAGCATCAGTATATGGATAATAATGAACATCCAAATATACGTCTTCTTGTGATGGGAAATTAAACCACTCTTGATAATTGACTTTTTCCCCAGCTAGACAACGAACAGCATTGGGCTTTATTACATTCTTAAATAATTTTTCTCCCATGACATCTTGCGCAGACTTTCCAATCACCTCATCAGCTCTTTTATTCACCGCATCCAGATATGCTTTGTTGGCAGTATGGTAAATAAAATCCCTGTCCAGTAACGCCATTATATCGCCAGAAGTCGAAACAATACATTGAGCCATACGGAGCTCTTCTTTTGCCTGCTCACGAATTCGCTCTTTTCTTTTCTTTTCAATAGCATTGATAACTGCTGGGCCCAAGCGTTTGATATGTTCTTTGATCACATAATCATCAGCACCGGCTTTCATACATTCAACAGCAATTTCTTCATTCACTGATCCAGTTAATATAACAAACGGTATCTGTGAACATTTAACCTCTCTGATCTTCAGCGCTGATAAACCATTGAAATTTGGCATCATATAATCTGATATGATTAAGTCTGGTTTATATGACTTCAGAGCTTGAAGAAAGTCATCTTCAGTATCTACAACCTTGACTATGAAGTCTTTCAGAACTGATTGCAGCTCCCTTTTAGCAAGTTCTGCGTCTGTAGGGATATCTTCTAGAATAAGTACATGCATGCGATCCTCCATAACGTTATCTATGGTCTTCGTTGACAACCAACCAATACAACCCTAATTGAGAAATCGCGGTTGAAAATTGGTCGAAATCAACTGGTTTGACAACATAGCTGTTGGCGCCCAGTTCGTAGGCATGCTTGATGTCTGGGTCCTCTCTGGAAGAAGTCACAATGACTACTGGGATACTCTTGGTTTTATTATTTGATTTTAGTTGTTCTAATACTTCCAGACCATGCACCTTGGGAAGTTTGAGATCTAGAAAAATAACCTTGGGCAATATCAGTGGATTTCTTTCAGAATATTTACCTGTGCAAAAAATATAATCCAACGCCAGTTCACCATCTTCGAGTACAACCAGACTATTCGCCAGCCGGTGTTTTTTAAAAGATCGAATCATTAGCTCTGCATCATTTGGACTATCTTCCACAATTAAAATTTCATAATCGTCACTATCCATTATCAGACTCTCCTTTTTCCGGTAAAGAGAAGTAAAACTCGGCGCCTTTATTCACATGACCCTCTGCCCATATCTTGCCACCATGACGGTGTATGATCCGCTGCACAAGTGACAAGCCCACTCCCGTGCCCTCAAAGTCACTTTCGCTATGCAGTCGTTGGAATACACCAAAAAGTTTGTCTACATATTTCATATTAAATCCAGCACCATTATCTTTTATACTATAAATGATGCTACCCTCTTTTTCGTGGCAGGAAATAGAAATCTCAGGTTTTTTGCAATGAGATGAAAATTTAAGCGCATTAGATATCAGATTATGCCAAACCTGCCGCATCAAAATAGTGTCGCCTTCCACTGAACTGATATCAGCGACGATAAAGTTAACTTTCTTTCGCTCTTCTGTACTGGAGACTTCGAAGTAAATGGCATCAACCATCTTTTTCATGTCGATACGGGAATATAACATACTTGAGCGCCCCAACCGGGAAAAGGCCAATAGCCCATCTATCAGCAGGGCCATTTTTGTGGCACTACCCTGAATAATCGATCCTACACGTTTTCCCTCATCATCCAGCTTTTCAGCATAATCTTCCATCAGAATACGGGTGAAACCATCAATGGCACGTAGTGGGGCGCGAAGATCATGGGAAACAGAATATGAAAAAGATTCGAGTTCTTTATTTGCAGCTTCAATTTTATGACTCTGTTTTGCCAAATCAATATTTTGAGATGCTAACTTTTTATTGGCTTGTAAGAGTTGCTCTGAAATATGCAGTATCTCTTCATTTGCATGTATAGTTCTGTAAGAAGCATTGATGTTAAACCAGGACTGCTTAAGAATATTTTGACATTCCTGGCTGGATATTTGATTGCTTAAAAGTGAAACAAAGGCATCAATGTTGCCGTGCAATACCATGGGTATGTAAATAATTTCTTTGGGTTCTGGGGCAGTCATTGAGCTGGTTATTTTTATAATTATTTCTTTTGGAATATCATGCAGATAATAAATATTATTTCTCAAAACCGCTTTGCCAAAAGAGCCACTGGAATATTCTTCTTTAATAGCTTTCTGTAGTTCTTTATTGACTCCTGTAGCAGCACTACACTCAAATTCAGATGTTAATTTATTCAAAATATAAAACGCGCCCATGTTGGATTCAGTTATTTCCATCAAGCATGTTAATAAAGAAGATGTGAATTCATTCGTGGAGGGTTGTCCGACAATGACTTTGGAAATTTTCGCAGTACCTTTTTGCACTGAATTTCTACTGGCAATTGAGGCGGCCATGCTATTGATAGACTTGCCAAGCAAGCCGATCTCGTCATGAGTATAGACTGTATTCTTCCTGGAATAATCACCATCTGTAATTTTGCCTGCTAACGTGCTCATTTCAACAATAGGTTTCGAAATCTGTTTGCTGATATAATATGCAACCAGAGCAATAAAAATAGAGGACATAATAAATAGCATTAAAGCGTTTTGGAGCATATCACGAATGGGTGCCTTCAATTCGTAAATATCCTGCTTGCTGACAAAGCCCCAGCCAGTTTTAGGTATGTAAGTATAAGCCGCCAGAACTTGTTCGCCCCGATAATCTGTAGTCACCGCTGTTCCAGTTCTTCCCTGTGAAGCATAAACAGCTGGTTGCGCCTTTATCTGCAGATTCAGAGGCGCATTTTTATGCCAGCGCAATTCATTCAGGGCCATGACATCGCTGTTTACAATCAGGGTTTCACCTGTTTTACCCAATCCAACCTTATCTTGCAGCATAGGATAGAGCGAGTGATCCAGATCAATACGCGCAACAAGAATTCCGATCACATGCTTCCCATCATGTTTGGTACCAAAAACAGGCATTGAAAAAGCCATTGCACGGCCTGATAATGTTTTTGAATAATAGATGTCCTGGATAAACAATTTTCTGGATTGCATCGGTATATTGAAGTATTTATAATCTGATTTATCTGCTCCCTCCCTATTTTTATTCGTAGAAACAATTATTCTTCCGGTTAATGGATGAATAATGAAAATTTCACTATAAGCCGTGTGATTAGAAAGGAAGCGCTGTAAAAAGCCTCTGATACTTTCCACGTTCTTAAACGCATTGGAGCTCAGCTTATCCATGCTTCTCATATCTTCTAAGGGAGCTAATTCAAAATCAGCAGCTATTACTTTTAAATCGTTGGACGTTTCCTCCAACCAGTCTTGTAGTCGCTCTACTTTCAAATCACGAATCGCAATAAGCTTCCCTAATGCACTGCTTTCAATAACAGCGACTCTTTGCTGATATGTAACGAATATTGCTATCATTAATGGCGTTAACGCAATCAACAGGAACCAGATGGTTAAGCGTGTTCTGATGTGTTTGAATGTAAATTTCTTCACTGCGTTATCTGCTTGTCGCCAAGCGGGTTAGCAATCTTGGATAATAATTCCGCCTGAAAGAGATCTTGTGTATCAATTCTCTCTGACAGCAGGTTTTTGGACAGCATAAAATCAACAATCACCTGAGAATATTTATAAATATTCTTATCTGATGTGGGGTCAAAAATAGTCCTGTTTACTGTAAGATCAGGCGCCACTAGATTATTTAGTCCTTGCCTATAATTGTCAGGAGTGATGTTTTTAACCTTTGAGATAACTTCGGCAGCCTTATCAGGATTTGTATCAATATAGCTTAGCGTTTCGAACCAGCCTTTGAGGATACGCGTAATGGCAGTCTTATTTTCATCATAGAATGGTTCGGAAAAGAGAAGTACATCGATGATCTCAAATGGTATATCGGCTGAGCTGAACAGCAGGGTTCCCTCATGCTCATTCAATAAAGTTGCAGCAGCAGGATTGTAACATACCAGTGCATCCACGTCTTTTTCTGCGAAAGAAGAGAGCCACTTATCTGCCTGCACATCAATTAATTTAACTGCCGACCTTTTAATAGAATTCCTATCTAGAGCCCGATCAAGCAGGAATTCCCCTACAACACTGCCTTCATAACCAATCGTCTTGCCTTTAAGGTCTGCGATACTTTCGATCTCTTTTTGACCGATGACCATATCACCACCCATCGAGTAATCTATGATCAGGACAACTTTGCCCTTGAATCCTGTGTCAATTAACGAGAACACCTCATCGAGTGTAAAGCCTGCCCCCTGAATCTCTCCACCTCGCATTGCCTGTATCGTTTCAGTTGCAGATGCAAACCTTTTGATTTCTACCTGCACATTGTTCTTATTAAACAGCTTAAGCTTATCCGCCAGAATGAAAGGGTCGTAGCCAGCCCAGTTGTTTATCCCGATTTTTATCGGATCAGTATCCTTTGAACAGCCCCCTACAAAAATCAGGACAAACGCTACCAAGATAAGGCCAAGCGATACCGATTTCTTCCGAATAAACCCCAATCTCACCGTTGCCCACCCCCACAAAATCCGACTACCAATCAAAAATGATTAAAAGTATGATAACCTTTTATCTCTTTCATTCAAGAGCCACTCATGAGTTTTGCAAGTGGCTCCTAATATTAGATTATAGATATTCAAATTGAAAGAGGGGCTATTTGGCTTAGGAGTTACATCAGGGCAATCGCATTAAAATGTGGAGGTTATTCACGAGAGCCTAAACTCTATATTTGGTCAAAATAAAGGATCGTATTCTAAAGCGTATTAAAAATACTTGTCATTCCCGAGGTTTTTATCGGGAATCTATCAGTTCAATGGATGCCCGATAGACGCATTCGGGCAAGACGTAGTAAAAAATACTCGAAAATATAATGAAACAATCATTTTTTTAATGCGATTGCCCTGTGGGTTACATAGCTTTTTTTGACTAGAACATGTAGAGATGTTATAAATCTGGGTTTGGGTGGAGTGAGGAGTAGATATAGTTTGAGATATTTTTCGTTAATGTTGGTTCCAGATGCTGGTCAGGTGCGTACTTACCGCGTAAGTCAGCGTAGTTTGTTTTATGCTGCTGCAATAGTGTTGCTATTGTTTGGTTTTGGTGGCTGGGGCACATACAGTGTTTATCAAGCGAAACAAGTACAGTTAAGTTTAGAAAGTGCACAAAAGATGTTACACGTGGCGCACCAACGCCAAAATGAAGCATATGAAGATATGCAATCAAAATTGGATGTAGAGAAGAAAAAATTGGCAGTTTATGCGCGAAACCTTGGCCAAATGCAGGCCAGTGTTTTGCGTTTAGATGCACTTGGTGAACGTTTGGTTGAGGTATCAAAGTTAAATAAAAATGAATTTGATTTTGGTGTTTCCCCTGCATTGGGTGGGCCTCGTCTTGAGCAAACCCCTGTGTTGGATTTGGATGAGCAGATGCAGTATGTGAATATACATATGACACATTTGGATGCGCAATTATCTGCCATTGATATGGTTTTACAGGGTGACCGTGAAGAGAGCTTGGCTCGCCCTCATGCATGGCCTACTGAAGGTGGTTATTTAAGCTCGCATTATGGTATGCGTATTGATCCATTTACGGGTCAACGTGCCATGCACCGTGGTGTGGACATTGCCAATCGATTTGGCGCAGCGGTGTTGGCAGCCAGTCATGGCGTGGTTGTGTTTGCGGGTAAAATGCGTGGTTATGGTTATTTAATTGAGATTGATCATGGTTATGGCTATCGCACCCGTTATGGACATATGTCCAGTTCGGCAGTCAAGGCTGGCGATGAAGTTGAATACAATCAATTAATTGGGCGTGTGGGCTCAACAGGGCACTCCACGGGTCCGCATTTGCATTATGAAGTCCGTCTTTTTGGAAAAACTTTAAATCCTTCAACGTATTTACCAAGAGG
>JAUZQS010000072.1 GCA_030950875.1 Mariprofundaceae bacterium
CACCCAGTTAAAGCACTTGAACTTGCTAAACTGGCATTAGAAATAAGTAGCAACGTCAAAATGTGGCGTCGAGATAAAGGCAGCCATGAAATGTTATGGCTGAAGGCGCGAAAACAACGGCAAGAAATTGCTGCAAGCTTAAACCTTCCCTTGCATCAAAATGATATCAATACGGATGAACTTATTCAGGCTATCAAGCAACTACATGCACAGTTACAACAAACCAAAGAGGCATCCCAACAAAAACTTACACAGTTCAAAAACAAATATAAGACAAGGATGGCCAGTGCTTTAGAGAAGCAACGCTCTTCACTCACCCATGAACATAATGATCAGCTTAATAGCATGAAGGAAGCTTTTCGAATCAAGCTTGAACGTGAAACATTTGAAATAAAACGCCAAAAACGTATTCAGGCACTGTTTCCTAAACATGGGGTGAGCATTATCGCTAATTTGGATGGCTCGCTTATTTTACGCTTATCCAACCTTAAATTCACACCTGGAAGCAGTAAAATTGATGCCGCTTATTTTGATTTATTAAGTCGTGTAAAGAATGTATTAGATATCTATGGTGATCGTAATTTTCGCATTGAAGGACATACAGATGATCAAGGCGAGCTTAAAGCCAATCAACGCCTTTCATTAAAACGCGCCGAAGCTGTGCGTGATTTTCTCGCCGCTGCAGGTGCTGATAGCAGCAGTATGAAGGCATTGGGTTATGGTGAAGTTCGACCTATTGCCAGCAATGATTTTGCCAAAGGCCGCGAAATGAATCGCCGCATCGATTTGGTTATCGAAGCACGTAATGACACATAAAGAAGTCGATTCATACGAAGAAATTCAAGGTTTTTTACACGAACTTTTCTTATCCCTTGAAGAAGACAAAACATACAAACAAAGCATTTTAACCGAGACGCTACGGCTTTTGCGGGGAAACCATTCACAAAGCGATTTAAAAATGATGGCAAGAGTTCTCAAGGAAATGCGCCTAGGATTGGAAATATTCAAGCCTTATCAAGCCTGGCGAAAAGTCAGTATCTTTGGCTCGGCTCGCACTACCGAGGATGAGCCGCGTTATATTCAAACCCGTGATTTTTCCAAAGCTATCAGCGATGAAGGTTTCATGGTCATTACAGGCGGTGGACCTGGCATGATGCAAGCTGCCAATGAAGGGGCAGGTACAAAACGCTCATTCGGTATTGGCATCAACTTACCTATGGAGCAACATCCCAACCACATCGTCGATGGCACATCCCGTTATTTTGATTGCCAGTATTTTTTCACCCGCAAACTGTTCTTTTTAAAAGAAAGTGACGCCGTAGTACTAACACCTGGCGGTTTTGGAACCTTAGATGAAGGTTTTGAGACGCTGACGCTCTTACAAACAGGGCGTAACCCACCTATTCCCGTTGTATTGTTAGAAGCACCTGGTGATGACTTCTGGGGGCCATTTATTCGCTCATGGATACGCCGTTTAACCCACGATGGTTTCATTAACCCACAAGATAAAGATTTACTCTTTCATACCGACTCTATTGAAGCTGCAACAACACATATTTGCGATTTTTACAAAAATTACCATAGCTTCCGCTACGTAGATCACTGGATACTATTGCGCCTTTTAAATCCATTAACACATGATGCGCTGGAACGCCTCAATGCTGAATTCTCCGATGTCTTGCATGAAGGGATCATCGAACAAGTCTTTGGATGGCCACACAATGATGATGCATGCTTCTCACATTTACCAAGGTTACGTATGCGTCTGAACCATCAGCACATGAATATATTGCCACAAATGATTCGACGCATCAACGCGCTGTATCAGCACACAACATCATTCAAAAAATCTTCATCAGAGGGTTAAATCATGTCCACAAAAACGTTCAGAAATAATACGCTCGCCGATCATTTTATTGGCCATATTGATCAGGCCTTAAATAATATTTTTTGTCGCCAGGTTAGCCAACGTCCCTACCCTGCAACAAATACCGCCCCCGACCAGTTATCCGATGCAGATAAACACAAAGTTGCGGGTTTGATGCGTGTCAATCATGCCGGAGAAATGGCTGCACAGGCTTTGTATCAAGGGCAAAGTATCACTGCACGTGACCCATCTATTCGAGACCAGCTCCGTCATGCTTCCATCGAAGAAAGTGACCACCTAAACTGGTGTCGCACACGTTTGGATGAATTAAGTGCCAAACCATCAAAACTTGATCCATTATGGTATGCTGGTTCATTTGCCATTGGTGTGGCAGCTGGCATTGCAGGAGACCGTTGGAACTTGGGTTTTTTGGCTGCAACAGAGCATCAAGTTGTACGCCATTTGGATAGCCATTTACAAAACCTACCAAAACATGACGAACGAAGCCGTGCCATTGTAAGTCAAATGCGTGAAGATGAGCTTGGCCATGCTACATTGGCAGAAAATTTGGGCGCGGCCACACTACCCAAGTCAATTAATACTGTGATGGGTTTAACTTCCAAGCTGATGACCTCATTGGCACAGCGTATTTAAACCCATTCATATGCAAAAAAATAGTCCACCACCGCTACATATTGTTTTATTTGAACCTGAGATACCTCCCAACACAGGCAATATTGCCCGTTTATGTGCTTGTACTGGTTGTGCACTACATCTAGTACATCCTTTAGGCTTTGAGCTTTCCGATAAACAATTACGTCGAGCGGGACTGGACTATTGGGAATGGCTACAAGTTAAAGAATACGACGATTGGTCACAATTATGTGAAAATATTCAAGCCGAAGGGGCATGGTATGCACTGAGTACCAAAGCCACAAAGACTATCTGGGATGTTAGCTTCAAGGCAGGTGATGTACTCGTTTTCGGGCCTGAAAGCCGAGGGTTACCTAGCCATATCCTAGAAACATTATCTGCCGTAAAAATCCCCATGCGTAGTGATGCACCAGTACGTTCCCTCAACCTGTCCTCAGCCTGCTCTATTGTAACCTATGAAGCCTTAAGAGAAATAAATATAGCAACTTCTTAGAACTTATCCACTGGAGCTACTCCACTCAATAGTCACCTCTCTCTGACTACAAAAAAATACAATATACATTTAAAATTAATCATAACTTACTGTTATATAAAGATAATTTAAAATTATTAAGCAATAGGCAGTCATAATAAAGATTAAAATATCATTAATTTATAGCGACCCCAACAATCTTATCCACTAAGTTATCCACAGATTCTGTGCATAAATTAATAAGTCCTTAAACAATAGGTAGTTAAGAGCATATCACTGCATGCAAACTACTCACGGATAAAAAAATGCTTTACCTTGAGCGCTATTTCAGAGATAAATGCGTTATGCAGTGGACCCTATCCAATCAACTCACCGTCGCACGCGTCGCTCTTATACCGCTTCTGATTGTCGCATTTTACTTCACTCCGATCCCTTGGAACTATTATACCACAGCATTTATTTT
>JAUZQS010000073.1 GCA_030950875.1 Mariprofundaceae bacterium
AAGAAGGCTACAGCCGACAACAAGGAAGAGATCAGGCAGATCAAACAGCACCAACGAGAGGATGAGCGACAGAGACTCCCTATCGAAGGTAAGTTTGGGCAGGGGAAAAATGGTTACCGACTTAATCAAATTCGAGCTCGACTGGCTTCAACCTCTCAGGCATGGGTGAGAAGTATTTTCCTGGTGATGAATCTGGTGGCTTTGCTCAGGTTTTGGCTGCCTGATCGGCAAATGACAGCGCTTTACGCTGTGAGTGAGTATGTGAAGAGGTATGTGAGTTGCTTCAGAGCCATCTTACGACACTTGAACCCTTTTCTTATGCCAACGGCTGTTGTTGAGTGAAAAGTTAAAATGGGGTTCTTGAGGAGACTCTAAGTATAGTTTCATTTTGAGCTCCTTTTTAATTATGCGATGCGCTACGAGATACAGGCATCAACCATTTACATACTACGATTATGGCACACGCGCGAGGACAGGTGATCTTAATCCAGTAAAATGGGGGAACTTCATAGCATCCCCTTTTCCACATCGGGATGAGCTTGTGAAAGCAGTGAGGCTTTTCCATCAGCTTTATAAAGCTGCTTCGTGCCCCAATCAATGAACCTCAGGTCTTCAACGCTTGACCCACCAACAAAAAGGGTAGCGTCCCATATAACTTATTAACTTATAACTAGAAAAAGATTGGCGGACGGACTACCTGACACTATATTACGTAGATAGTATGATTATTTGCGTAATTTTACGCTTTTGAGGTGACGTATGGCTACCATTCGCAAGACTATTACGCTGACCGACCAACAAAACGCTTGGATCAAATCGCAGATCGATGCAGGGCATTACACCAACGACAGCGAATTTATCCGCGACCTCATCCGACGTGAACAAGAACGCAGCATTGAGATTGAGGCGATACGTGCCGCTCTCGTAGCGGGCGAAGAGAGCGGCGAGCCAAGGGCGTTTAATGCTGCGGAATTCAAGCAACGTATGCACGCCACATATGATGGTTGAATATCGACTCACCCCGACCGCAAAATGCGACCTTGAGAATATCTGGCTCTACACTCGGCAGCAATGGAATACAGAGCAAGCTGATCTCTATATCGAAATATTAACGAATGCATTCACTGAGCTGGCGCAGACACCGAAAATAGCGCCTAGTTGTGACCATATCCGTAAAGGATATCGCCGCCTTAGTGTTGTGCGACATATGATTTATTTTCGTGTCACGGATTTTGGCATTACCATCGTTCGCATCCTACATGACCGAATGGATACGCCACATCACTTGTAGCCTCACTCCGTCCGTACTCAATAACAAATCAATGCGGCTTACTTGCACCATATATTGAACAACTCTTGGGTGCGTGCTAAAGTTCCAGGTATGTTAGTAAAAGGAGTGAATATGAGAGTTGTATCATTTACTGAAGCAAGAAATGGTTTGAATCAGGTGTTGAACCAAGTTGAAGATGATGCCGACTTTACTGTTATCCATCGTCGTGATCGCGCTGATGCAGTGGTGATGGGATTGGATTATTTCAATGGCATAATGGAAACACTCCACCTTTTAGAGTCTCCAGCGAATGCCAAGAGCCTCATGGAGAGTATTAAGCAGTATAAAGAGGGCAAGGCCAAGGTCAGAGAGCTACTGGATGACTAAGCAGTTAGCATGGACGGACAGAGCGTGGGAAGAATATATCTGGTGGCAGGCTCAAGATCGAAAAACACTAAAGCGCATAAACAATCTCATCAAAGACGTGAAACGGGATAGCTTTGCTGGCATTGGAAAACCTGAGCCGTTAAGAGAGAGCCTATCAGGTTTTTGGTCAAGACGAATAGACGACACTAATCGCTTGGTTTATGCCATTGATGATGTTTACATTACTATCATATCTTGTCGTAAACACTATTTTTAAAAAAAATAGGTCAGCCTATTAAAGGGTAGCGTCCCGAATGGCACTTTTACATTTCTAAGTTTTTTTACCACGTCTTACCCCAGGGTAGCTTCTCCTCCAGGGGATATTCTCTCACTTCGTGATTCACCTAATCTGCTGCAAGTAGCATTCACCTTCTTCCCGAATGCGTCTATCGGGCATCCATTGAACTGATAGATTCCCAATAAAAACCTCGGGAATGACAGGCATTTTTAATACGCTTTAGGATACGATCCTCTATTTTTGAACAAATATAGGGTTTAGGCTCTGCTCAATAACCTCCATTTTTTAATGCGATTACTCTGCTTTTTTATTGAGTTTCCCTAACCTGCATTATTCATGAATAATACAGGCTAAACATTGATGCTACCTTTTCGTAGCAGCTTTATACACAGCATTGCGCTCGCGTTTACCTACAGCGACCACCAATACAACCACCTCTTGCTGATAAACTTCATAAATCAAACGAAAGCCTGCACTACGCAACTTTATTTTATAACGATTGTTTGAACCAATGAGTCGAGATGCTGTAATTTCTGGGTTTTGCAAGCGTTCAGCTAATTTTTTCTTAAATTGCTTTTGAATGGTCGCATCCAACGCATTCCATTCTTTGAGCGCATCAGTCACAAATTCAAGATTAAAGGTCATCAAGATCCACTTGCACTCGCTCTTGATTCACTCTCAAATCTGCTAGAGCATTCAGCTCCAGATCCTCAATTCTATTGAGGATCGCCTCATAAGCTTCTGCAGGGATGCAATAAAATTCAGGATGATTTCTATTCAACACAGCAACAGGAAAACCCTCGCCCTGCGCCACCGCAACCATAGGGTTTCGCTTGAGATCTGAAATACTAATCACTGTATCTGCCAACACGGTTGCAACCATAATAGCCTCCTATAGACTTTTAACAAGTCTTATATTAGCCCTGTTAAAAGTCTTTTGTCAACCTTCAAGCGCATTTCATGTTGGCAAAGGCATATCCTTGATTCTTTGCAGCTTTCGCGTAATTGGTCGGTGCGAGCTAAAAAGTATCTGACCCTTTACACTATTTACACCTCTTTACAGCAGGGCTTAGACTAGATTTTCATGCAAGAATACACTAAAGTATGTCAATAATATCATCGATGGGGGTTTTGCCATGCAAACAGTCACTGTATCACCCAAATTTCAGGTCGTCATTCCCAAAAGGGTTCGTGAACAACTGCATATTAAACCTGGCCAAAAGATGATAGCCATGTCTTATGGCGAGCATATTCAACTTGTGCCGGTAAAAGCAGCCAAAGAACTGCGTGGATTATTAGAAGGCTGCGTGATTGACATAGACAACATTCGGGACAAATCGGATCGGTTCTAATATGATTATTCTCGACTCTTCATGCTGGCTTGAGTATTTTTTAAATGGCAAACGAGCCGACAGCTATGCTGCGATTATCGAGGCACATAGCGAAGTGATTGTTTCCGCGATTGTGTTGCATGAAGTTTTCAAAGTTACAATGCGAGCAAGCGGCGAAGATTCAGCTCTGGCAGTAGCTGGCGTTCTACAACAGTTTCCCATCATCCCGGTGGACGAAAATATCGCCATGTTTTCAGTGAAACTTGGACAGCAATTCGGTCTTGCCATGGCCGATAGTATCATGCTTGCCACAGCACATATTAATCATGCAACACTCTGGACTCAGGATGCTGATTTTAAGGGGCTGGCAAAGGTAAAGTATTTCAGCAAATAGCAAATCCAGTCACCAGTAGAGCGACAGTGATTTCCCGCTCAGTTTCACAATCAATGGGGTCAATCAATGGGGCCAGCCTATTAAAGGGTAGCGTCCCCTTTATGTTTAAGGGCGGTTGAAGCAAGACCGGTGATGTCATTCAAACAACGCAACAACGCATGCCTGACCCATTTTTTAATAAGAGTTTAAGATCTGCAATTCGTGAGGGGATAATATGCAACATTTAATTGAAATAGATTGTCCGCAAGAAATACTTTTGGGCCTTCATATGGATGCCACTCAATTTGCAGGCTTAATCAAAGTGGAGGCAGCCATAGCGCTTTTTCGTGAGGGTAAATTATCATCCGGAATGGCCGCTCGATGGCTTGATATGCCGCGAGTCTATTTCCTGATGAAGGCAATGCGGGATGGCGGTGCAACACTGCTAGATGATAATGAGGATGATTTTTCCCGAGAGA
>JAUZQS010000074.1 GCA_030950875.1 Mariprofundaceae bacterium
GCAGGAATCATCATGGCTTCATACGTCGAAATACGTGTAACTTCTACAGCCCCTTCAAGGTGTTTTTTTAAAAATCCGCGCAAAGCCCATTCATACAAGCCCCCTGCGACACATACCAATATATGATCCGTATGTGCTTCATGTTCGTGTGGTAGTTTGGCGATAGCTTCCCTGATAAGTTTTAAAATCAAGATATTTACACTGGCTACCCACGGTGCATTATCCGCCTGATCTTGTTTCCATGATTGTTTCCACATCTCCTGCCACATAGCCAATAATGCCAAGCCACCCTTTTCATCAGCACACCAATGATGCAGCAACATTTGAGGCAAATGCGGATAACGCTTATGTAAATGCGAGACCATTTTCCGAGATACAGATGTCATTGTAGGTAGTTGATGCGATGACACTTTGTCCCCAGAAATAATATAACGCACAGAATAATCTTGCAGCCGTCGCACCGACGTATAAATAACCTCTGACATGCTAGGCTTCACAGCATAAGGGATATATTCCTTACCATCTTCACCAGTAAAACGTATCGGCAAACGACGCACATCCACGCGACAACGCCCAGCAGTTGCTTCACCACGATTAAAAATCGGGCTGTACCAACTCCAGCGAAAATCAAAGTACCCCGGGGATAACATGTATAATCTCCTGTTTTTTCGTCATCGCATTGGTAAGGCATTTATCAAGGTTTCAATACAAATAATCTGACAATCTAACCATGATTATTTATTCAAATTGCCATACATAAAGCAAAGCCTTAGCTTTCGACATCCACTCACCGTCATAAATATAGTAAAAAAATGCCTATAGGACAAATACTAAACGCAATGATTATGCCAAATCACAAAAAAATGACCCGTTTATTTTATAGTCTACTACTCATCTTATTAAGTTTTAACGTACCTATACCCGTAAAAGCAGCCGATATCATAACCACTCTACCTCCCATAGCAGGGCTGGTTCACTGGCTCAAACCTGATGCCAACGTTGCATGTCTGTTGCCAGCCAATGCTGATCCGCATCATTTCCAACTTTCCCCTCGTCAGGTTGAAAGCTTACAACGAACCAAACTCTTGATACGTTCATCACAAGATGATGGCCATTGGACAAGTTTGGGAAATAAAACCAAGACTTTTGACCTATGGCCGCGCACCAAATACACGCATAATCATCCCCCTCATGATGAACATTCAAGCGCCACTCATGCATGGCTCAATCCACATGAAGTGCAAGCTGTACTACCAAAATTAGCGCTACAACTGCAAGCTATCTACCCTGAAAACAAACAAGCCATTCAAAGAAACCTTTCGTTGGCACTCAAAGAAAGCCAACAACTATGGCAAGCATGGCAAAAAATCAGCCATTCATCAGGCTTGGATACCGATGGAGTGATTATGCAGCACCCATCTTGGAGAAACCTTTTTCAAGCTTTGCATATCACTGTTTTTACTAGCCTTGAATCGGCGCATCATGGGCATGAGTATGGTCCTCATAAATTGGAATCTGCATTACAACAACTGCAGCAACATCCAAATATCCGACTTATTGCCAATAAAAACCAGAGCAACCGTGCCCTGCAATGGCTACAAAGCCACCATCCTGAATCCATCATCACTACCTTGGATCCGCTCGGTTCATGTAATGAGTCATGGCCTAGTCTTATGCAACGAAACTTGGATGCCTTGCAGCCATGAGCAGCCCAATTGTTAGCCTTTCCCATGTCAACTTCGGGCCGTCTAACACACTCATTTTGGATGATATTTCACTCGACCTCGAGGCAGGACATTTCATGGGCATTGTTGGCCCGAATGGTGCAGGAAAAAGCACCATCCTTTCCATCATCACAGGTCGATTACAGCCTGATTCAGGGCATATTGATCTGTTTGGCGAGTGCCTGAAACGCTTTAATCGCTATCGCTTATTAAAAAACATCGGCTATTTACATCAATTACACGATTATACGCCAAACTTACCACTGAAAGTGCGTGATATTGTTGCCATGGGACTCAACGATTATACCAAGCCTTTATGGCAATGGCTTGGTTCTGCATCCCATCAGCACAAAGATATCATACAAGCGCTGCAATTTGTCGAAATGGAACACCTGATCGACCGTGATTTTAGACACTTATCAGGTGGGCAACAGCAACGGGTGCGCTTGGCTCGTGCGCTGGTTCGCAAGCCTAAACTATTGCTTTTAGATGAACCTGCGGCGGCTCTGGACAGCAATCAACAACAAAAGTTATATACCTTATTACGCCAGCTCTGCGATACCCAAGATGTTGCTATCATGATGGTTGAACATGATATTGCTGCCATCACAGGCCATGTGGATTCTGTTGCCTGCCTGAATCGAAGTATTCACCACCATGCCATGAAGGGTGAGCAAATACCTGAAGATGTGTGGCATCAAATGTATGGCCAACATATGCATGTGATTGCTCATGATACTGGCTGTATCGGATGTCATCATGATTGATATGTTAGAGCAGTTCTTCACAAGCCCTGTCATGCAAGATGCTTTACCTCCAGCTTTTTTTATTGCCATCGTTGCATCTACGATGTCCGTAATGATTTTGGCACATCGTTTATCTTTTTTAACCGTTGGAATATCCCACGCATCACTGGCAGGTCTTGGCTTAGCCATTGCTTTTTCATTGCCGTTATTGCCGACTGCTACCGTTTTTTGTGTTGGTATCGCTTTACTCCTTGCGGCCATTCCCAAACAACGCGGTATTAGCGAAGATACAGGTACAGGGCTTTTATTTGCAGGCAGCATGGCCTTGGGCATCGTTCTCATTTCACAAGTAAGCCGTAATGAAGTGGATTTATTCGGTTTATTATTTGGCAATATTCTCACTGTTTCAGAACAGGACTGGCACTGGTTATTACTGATTGGCTGCATCATTCTTTTTGCTTTTATTATGATGGCACGCGCCTGGTGGAGCATCGCTTTTGATGCCACCACTGCCGCTGCAAGTGGCTTGCCTGTCTCACTATTGCGCCTATTATTGTATGGAACCGTAGGGCTTTCAGTGGTGATGTGCGTCAAGCTTGCAGGTATTGTACTGACCACAGGTTTAATGGTCTTACCTGCAACCTGTGCATGGCTATGGGGACGTTCGCTTATCAGCTTATGGCTATTAAGCATGAGTTTCGCCATCATAGGCACCTTCATCGGATTGCTCTTCTCATATTATTATGACTGGCCATCTGGTGCAACAATCGTATTAACATTATGTATCATGTTTATCATGAGTTGGGGAGCAGCATGGCTAACACAACGCAACAAGTAAGGCCCAAAGCCGTTAATGCAAGTATTATGATTCGTTTTTTAGCAAGCGGCTATGACTTAACCATTTTATTTGGTCTTTTATTTATCCCGTTTGCCATCTTAACCTCGTTTGACCCCAGCATGCAAAGTGTTCCAAAATGGTTGCAATACTTACTTTCATCTTCAGTCGCTTTTGCTTATTTTGTTGGCTTTTGGAATAAAGCAGGTATGACCACGGGCATGCGTCCTTGGCGATTACACGTTGCTATGATTGATACAGGTGATCGCCCCAACATCGCCGCAGCAGGCATTCGTTTTGTTGCCTTAGCACTGACATGGGTTGCGCTGGGGGCAACTTTTTTTCAATTGAACCTGTACCTTGCAACAGGCCAGATTGATCGCCCCGTATTTGCCATTGCTTCACTTATGCCAGCTGTAAGCATGTTAATTATGATTCTAACCAAAAAACGCCAAGCCCTGCATGATTTCCTATCAGGAACCAGTGTTTTTCGTACAGAAAAATAGTTCCATTAGCCAAAGTAATGTTGCACCTAGATCCTGCAAGAGTTTGTACATACATAGCGCAACCTCTTGATTCACTTGAACTATTGAAAAAACACTCATCACCAATAAGGTGACTACATGTTTTTTCAATACGCCATGCAAACCAATATCTTACACTCTGCACGTACAAACTCTTGCAGGATCTAGGTTGTAGCTATTCAGATTACTGCCGCCTTGTTCGAGAGCAAGTCAGTGTTGATATGAAAGCTACAGAAGTTTCCAAATGCGTTTGCCCTTAAACATCATACACTCCCACTTTGAGTTATGCCCTTCTGGGGTCTCTGTCGCACCTGTGAATAAATAGCCGCCTTTTTTCATGCTTCGTGCCAAACGGTCAATTACTTTTTTCCGTTCTTCTGGTGCAAAATAAATCAATACATTGCGGCAAAATACAATATCAAAAGGTCCAAAACGACGTACCTGGCCAATCAAGCTATCACCCACCAAGTTTGCTGTTTGAAATGTTAACATTTCTTTTAATTCATCACGTATAAACCAATCAATGCCTTCTTGGTTAAAAAAACGCACCAATTGTTGGACAGGCATACCACGTTGCACTTCCATCTGGGTATACTTTGCCTCACGTGCATAAGCAATCGCACTTTCGGATAAGTCAGTCGCCAAAATAAAAACCCGTTTATCCGCCATCGGCACAGCCTCAGAGGCTGTCATGGCAATTGAATACGGCTCCTGCCCTCGCGATGAGGCTGCCGACCATATTCTTATACTTTCATTACCATTCCCTGCATGTGTCAATTCGGGAAAAACTAATGTCTTCAAAGCTTCAAAAGGATAAGCATCTC
This sequence comes from Mariprofundaceae bacterium, assembly GCA_030950875.1. GTDB lineage: Bacteria > Pseudomonadota > Zetaproteobacteria > Mariprofundales > Mariprofundaceae. The sequence continues at coordinate 4,654 of JAUZQS010000074.1, forward strand.
GAAAGAACAGCGTTTCATTGGTCGTCATTTCATCTATAAAACAATGCGCAAGTTTGCCATTTTCATCACGTTTAATCTGTTGTGCCAGTGTATCCATATCGGCAATCTCAAAATTACGCAATAACGTCTGTACCCGTGAACGAATCAAGTATAATTTACTATCATCCAACACCAATCCACTTTTGCATTCTAAAAATTCTCGCAAGTAACGAAATAACTCCGGTCGCAAGCTCATCGTCTCGCACCCCCACAGTATTGCATGATACTGGCTGCAATATCATTCAGTGGAAGAACGTCACTTGCAGCGCCCATCTTTACCGTTTCTCCTGGCATACCCCAAACCACACTACTGACTTTATCTTGCGCAATCACATGTGATTTTTTATCTGCCAAAGCTTTTGCACCAGCAGCGCCATCTTTACCCATTCCTGTCAAAACAACCGCCAACGTTCGCACCCGTGGAGCCAAAGCTGCCAAGGAGTGAAATGTTACATCCACTGCTGGTTTACAATGGTTTACCCGTTCACTATCTACCAAACGCACGCGCAATTGAACACCTGTTCGTTCAATTTCCATATGAATCTCACCTGGCGCAACATAAATACAACCCGCTTCCAATGCCATGCCATCTTCCGCCAATTTGCATGTCAAAGGCGTGTTGTTTTCCAAGCGTTCAACCAACGATATGAGAAATAATTTGGGCATATGTTGGATTACAATAACAGGTACAGGGAAGTTTTCTGGCAGCTCATGTAAGACCTTATGCAATGCAACAGGCCCTCCTGTACTCGAGCCAATCGCAACCACATCAGGACAAACACTATTATTTTTCGAAATATTGCCCGCACTATTTGTCGCTTTACGCTTACCCAGACCCTTTTGCATCACCGCGCCAACACTTCGTGCCAATCGGATTTTCTTTTTTAATAACTTCTGCAAGACTTCTCTTGGGTTCTTCTCCAAACATGATGATTTTAAAATAAAATCATAGGCCCCAGATTCAAGGGCTTGCACGGTTCGGTCAGCATTGACTTCCGATTCATTACTAATCGCCAACACACGTATATTTGGCGCTTCTTCCTGCAAGCATTGTAATACGTCAATACCGGTTAAAAATGGCATCTCCATGTCCAATGTCACCAAATCGGGTTTTAGCTTTTTAATCTTCTCCAATGCATCTCGCCCATCACGGGCTATATCCAACACTTCCACATGCTCTAACTCATCCATGCAACTTCGCAGAAAAGAACGAAAGATAACATCATCGTCAACAATCAAGACCCGCGTAAGTTTACTCATTTTTCGTACGCTACGCCGACAATATCTAACTTATCCATCACCATGTCTTTATCAAATGGTTTCATAATGTACTCATCTGCACCTGCCGCCAATGCCTTGAGCATCGATGGCATTCCTGTTTCTGTCGTTACCATAATTACACGAGGTTCCGTGGTATACTTGGCATCCGAACGCAAAGCCACCAAAAAATCATAGCCATTCATTACTGGCATATTCCAATCCAAAAGAATCACAGATATATCATCATGTGCTTGCATTTGTTCTTGAGCCAACGCCCCATTGACAGCTTCTAGCACTTCAAATCCAAGCGATGTCATAATACGCCCTAATGAAATAC